>NZ_JADRGN010000026.1:0-32099 GCF_018206105.1 Porphyromonas levii | reverse complement strand
CTAGTATGTCTCAACGAAACATAGGGTATGAGGGGGAGATCCAAAGTCAAGTGGTATAGTATATTTCAGGGGCGCAGCGCTGAAAAGTCAACCACTTGGTGCGCATAATCAAGTAAATAAGGAAATAGGAGTCAACAGACCAGTGAAACCTCAGGCACGGATGGTCAACTAGATAGTTAAATTGCCCCGAAAATGGTCAATAAATTCAGGAAAAGACAATCTGACCTTCAAAAAGTCATTTCTAACTTTTACCGGACAGCAATAATACAAAAATATTTAGTATCTTGTCGGTTCAAATAAAAGTTACAACAATAACTATATATTAGGAAGAAAGTATGAGACATGGACTGAGCAATAAGATTGCTCTTACACAGATAGAAGAAAGGCTATACAAGCCACTGAATGCGTACGAACAGGGCATACTAACTACGTACGAACGTATCCCCGTCAATATCTTGCCTACGCCTGAGGAGGCATCCAAAATAATTGCCAATAGCATGGCACTAGACATCCAGGCAAAGGCAAGCCAAGGCAAGCCATTCGTGCTGGTATTATCAGGAGGCACTAGTCCAGAACCTCTCTACAACGCACTCATAGAGCTACACGAGAAGAGTGGTCTGAACTTCGGGAATGTTCACATATTTCCTATGTATGAGTTTGTACCCCTCCCAAGCATGGAGAGTGGTGTGTCGGCTCTGATTGCCAATCACTTTACCAGCAAAATAGATCTCCCTACCGACCAATTGCATCGGCTCAATCATCAGCTGACCACAGATAATATAGGGGAAGCCATCCATGAGTTTGACAAAGCTATAGCTGATCTAGGAGGCATTGACCTACTCGTGACAGGTATAGGGCGTAGAGGTAGCGTAGGCATCAATGCACCAGGATCAATATTTTCACAAGGCACACGCCTATCCGTGCTCGATACCACCTCTGTCCAAGAGGCTATCTCCACCTTCAATACCAAAGAAAACGTACCTCCTACGGCAGTAACACTTGGACTCAAGGACCTAGGGGAGGCGAGAAAAGTTATCCTCCTTGCATGGGGCGAGGCTAAAGCGGATGTCATAAGGAAGACAGTAGAGGAGCGTGTTTCAGACAACGTACCTGCATCCTTCTTCCAGACACATAGCAACGTACAGGTATACACAGACCTACAAGCTGCAAGCCAACTAACACGCATCAATCGCCCTTGGAAGGTAACAACCGTCAATTGGACACCCAAGATGGTTCGCCGTGCTATCGTATGGCTCTGCCAAGAGACGGGCAAACCTATCCTTAAGCTCACCAATCAGGACTACTCCGACCATCAGCTCGGAGAGCTACTTGCAGTGTATGGTTCGGCATACGATGTCAATATCCGAGTATTTAACGACATACAACACACCATCACAGGATGGCCTGGAGGTAAACCCAATGCCGACGACAGCAACCGTCCCGAGCGAGCTTTGCCTGAGCACAAACGTGTACTCATCTTCAGCCCCCACCCCGATGACGATGTGATCTCTATGGGCGGTACATTCCGCCGGCTAGTAGTGCAGAATCATGATGTGCATGTCGCCTATCAGACCTCTGGCAACATAGCGGTCGGAGACGAAGAAGTCATTCGTTACCTCTCTTTCCTCCGCAATACTGCTGAGCACCTCGGGATGCAAGACACCGAACTCTACAAGCATACTGTAGATCTTCGCCATTTTCTACTCCACGACAAGGTAGAGGGCTCTATTGAGACCCCTGATGTACGCTACTTCAAAGGTAATATTCGCGTAGAAGAGGCACGTACTGCAGCTCGCTTTGTTGGGCTTGATGATGACCATATCCACTTCCTCAACCTCCCATTCTACGAGACTGGAGGTATCAAGAAGAACCCACCTACTCAGGCAGACGTAGATATTGTGGTAAAACTCTTGCAGGAGGTTAAGCCTCATCAAATCTTTGTTGCAGGCGATCTAGCCGACCCACACGGCACGCACAAGGTTTGCCTCGATGTTGCCTTGGCAGCAATTGACCAGCTCAAGGAAGAAGAGTGGATGAAGACCTGCTGGATATGGATGTATCGTGGTGCTTGGGCAGAATGGGAGATTGACCATATCGAGATGGCGGTACCAATGAGCCCTGAAGAGCTACGCTACAAGCGTAATAGCATCCTCAAGCACCAGTCACAGATGGAGAGTGCTCCATTCCTCGGGGATGACGAGCGTCTTTTCTGGCAACGCTCCGAAGATCGCAACCGTGCTACTGCTGAGCTATATCAGCGTCTTGGACTGGCTAGCTATGAAGCTATAGAGGCCTTTGTGCGCTATCATCCTGTAGACTAACCCATGTAGGGCATCCCTACACCCAATAGAATAATCTCCTCTCAGGTAGGCATCGCTGCCTTCTGAGGGGAGATTGATTCATACACCATCATTAACGAACTAATTAAGAGAGCCAATCCCACAGTCGTAGGATTGGCTCCATTGGAGAGGAATAGGGCTATTTACAAATTGATTACAATACCTGTGCCCTATTCCACAGAGACTCACAACATAATATATCTATCGAAAGAAAATGCCCTTATTCAGCAATAACAATGTCCCTTCCCTGCTGATAATCGTAGAGAGTCAGCGAACGTAGTTGATAGAAGTAGTACCAATAGAGGTACATTTCATTGATGTAATTAGCTCGTGCTGAGTCCTTAGAAATCTGTGCATCGGCAAGGTCTAGTGTATTAATCTTACCGATCATAAAGCTCTCCACCGAAGTATTATACCTCTGCTGTGCTATCTCATCGGATGATTGAGCTATCTCCATCTGCGTTGCCTGATTATTGTAGTGCTCCACGAGGAGGAAGAGGTCTTGATTGAAGTCTATTTGCTGCTTCTTGACCTGAGCTAGAGCCACCTCACGATTACTCTCTGCCACTTTTACCTGACCACGTCGCTTTCCCCAGTCGAGCAATGGGATCTTCACACCCACTTGTACCACCTGATTATCTATGAGGTGCTGGTACGCTGGGCGGAATAGCTCATCTTGCCCAGTATAGCCTACAGAGGCGAAGAGACTTATTTGCCTTAGATTACCCTTGGCTTGTGCCACCTCATAGTCCGCCTCTAGCTGTCGACGACGAATAGTCTGTAACAAAGGATTATTCTGAGTCGCTTTCATCAGCACATCCTCGTAAGTAATAGCGGGATACTGCGCAGTTTCTGGGACAGTAGCTTCTACTTGAGTATGCTCTCCCAGTCCGAGGAAGGAGGTAAGGGCGAACATGGCTGAGCGGTGTCTAGAGCGCTGGTCGGTGAGCTTACTATCGGCATTTAGCGAGGAGAGGCGGAGCTGTAGAAGTTCATTCTCAGATATCTGCCCCATCTCTCTTCTTGCCTTAGCTATCTCATAGATACGATTGGCATTGGCTTGGTTCTGCTCCGCAATCTTAAGGTTCTCCTGAGCCATTAGGAGTGCGAAGTAGAGGGAGATGGTTTTGAGCGTAACTTGCTCTACATCCGCCAAGTACTTAGCTTGAGCCTCTTTGTATCGGACAGGCTCTATCTTGCGAGCCCATTTAAAGTGGTTTGTGCCAAAAATAGGTTGCTCCAAGGTTATCCCTACAGGCACGCTCAGGAAGGAAGGTTTCTGTCCAGGCATATTGAGGGGATTAAGGTACTGGAGTGAAGAACTTAGGCGCACCTTACCACCTGTAAACCATAAATTCTGTTCTATAGATAGTTCGCCCTTGAGCATCAAGGAATTGGTGCGAACAAAGCTCTGGCTACCATTGGCATTTTGATATAGATTATAGCTCCGCTGATAATTGGGCAAGGTACCCGTGAAGGTAACCTCTGGCAATAGCTCTGCTTTATAGGTACGGTAGCTCCAATAGGCACGCTGATATTCGTTCTTAGCCACCTGAGCCTCTACCGAAGCATCGTGAGCTTTCTCTATAGCTTGCCCGAGGGTGAGCACCTCTTGCCCAGTGCATACAATAGGGGCAAGTGGTGCTACAGCCCAACAGAACAAACAAACAATGAAAAAATAGTATCGTCTCATATCATTATATTGTATTACTCCTCTGCCAATGCAACTGCAGGGGACATATTTATAGCTTTGCGAGCAGGGAGCCAAATCCCCACTATAATCATCACACAGAGGAGGGCAACGGTAATAGCCATACCTATTAGGTAGCGCTGTAGCGACAGCTCCATATACTCTGTGCTAAGCACCTCTTTCTGCCCTAGCACATAGAGCACAACCATACTTGGAATCATAGCTGTAGCTAAGATTATTAACCCCTCGGCATAAAACTTCCCTAGAACGCCCCTAGGGGTATCACCTAAGACCATCCTCAGACCTATCTGCTGCCGACGTGCCTGAGTCCGGAACCAAAAGACGCCCATCACACCTAGAAAGATATTCACTAGGAGAAAGAATACCAGTAGCATCTTAGTCTTGAGCTCATTCGTCTGGCTTCTTTGAAAAGAGGCTTTATTATCTGGTACATAAGTAATCTCTTGGGGATAGAAGTTGCCAGCCTTTAGTCGAGGAGCCAATTGGCTCCAGAAATAATGCCTAAAGTCTTTATCTTCCTCTGCCTTTACCCGAATAGGGAATTGGAAGTACTGGATATCCTGACTAGCATAGTACTTAAAGATATTATACCCCATTGGGAAAGCGTAGTAGCTCGAGAAATCATCGAAGTCATCAAGGCGAACAGGCTTTGAGATAGCCCCTACGGTAGCTCCTTCGCCCTTCATAGCATCTTCTTTATTTTGATTGACAATCATTCCTATTGGATTGGTGCCATCAGGAGCTAGAGCTTCTACAATATCAGGGGTGACAATCCACTCTCTTCGCTTAAGTGCCTCTACAAGTTCATCAGTACTACCATTGACAGACTGATACTTATAGACTTTAAAGAAATCTGGGGAGACATACCGATAAAGCGAATTTACCTGAAAGGTATCTCTATAGAGACTGGTGGATCTCCAGCTCCCCTCATATGGTGCTGATTGCATACAGAAGGCTGCTGCTTCCACCTTAGGGTCATGAGTCAGTCGCTCCATGATATTCTCTATAAATCCTATTTGCTGTTCCTCGGTATAGTCTGCTCTATAGCCCTCACTTGCCTCGCTGAGATATCCAAGCTTCATCATATAGGTATGCTTGATATCGAATCCCAAGGGCTTGTAGTACATACTGAGCGTTACATATATGTTATCTACTATAAACCAAAGGAAGACAGACACGACAGCCAACTCCAACCAAAGGGCTAGATTACTCTTCGACTCATTACGAATGATTTTGAATATATGCTTAATCATCATATTATTTAGACTGTAGAGATTCAACAATAGGGACTCGTGAGACCCTCCATGCAGGGAGAAGGGCTGAAAGGAGGTTCAGCAACAAGCAGAATAGTAAGGCAATAAAGAACACCGTTGGCGTAATCAAAGAAAATGGATCGACACTCAATTCGCCTTGTAGGATTCCAAAGGTTCGCACAGAGAATAGCACGAACTTCAGGACATACGATGAGGCAAATGCTAGCACCAAACCTATCGCCCCACCTAATAGTGTACTCATCAGACTCTCTACCATTACTTGCTTCATTACCTCTTTTCGTGTAGCTCCAAAAGAACGCCTCAGTCCAAGCTCAGAAAGACGCTTACGCATCTGAGACATAGTGATCCCTGAGAGATTAATAGCTGGTACTATAAGGAGTAATAGAAGGGTAAGCGCCAATTGGCGGACTATTTTCTTGACTTCGGGAATATCGCCAGGGTTTTCTCTATGAATATAGCTAAAATGATTGTCGGGCTGCCCACTGAGGTCTGCACTATACTCTGTAGTACCAGCGTTATAAGCCTCCTTGAGTGCCTCTATCTCAGCCCTTATCTTAGGGAAATCTTGCGACGATTTAGCAAGAATATAAGCTCGGCAGATACCGGACATCCCTTCAGCTCCCTCAAAAAGCATAGGCTCCGAAGTGATGGGAGTCCACAGCTGTCCATACGCAGCCTCTGCTAAGGTAGAGATATCCTTAACAACACCTTGGACAGTATACCCTGTATAATTGAGCTCTATCCTTTCTCCTGAAACATCAGTACGCCCAAATACTTTCTTAGCAAGCGACTCCGACAACACTGCCTTTCGAAGACCCGAAGAGACATCTGCTAGATCAAAAGGGCTACCATCGATAAAATCAAATTCGAAGACCTTCCAGAAGCCTTCATCCACTCGTCTGAGGTCGTAGCTCTCAGCAATGTCACTTCCAGGACGACTTACAAGAGTCAACCGAGTTAAACCATAAGCTATAGCGACTGCTTCGGCAGACTTTATAGGTTTCAGTACCTGTGAAGCAAATTGATATCCCATCAGTCCCGAAAACGAACCATCACTATTGCCTTTACTATTGCCTCTCATCCACTTAACATATAGAGTACGATCTCGATTGACTTCAGGTGGATAAGGGGCATTCTTGATCTGGTAGGTCATCACCATTACCATAATCATGCAGATAGCGAGGGCAGTACCAAGTATAGAAATCGTACTTAGTACAGGATTCTCTCGGAGCACCCGCCACGCTTGTTTGATGTATTGTTTCAGCATAGTTTATATTGTATGATAATAAAATGTTTATTCTTCTCTAAGGGATTGAGCTGGAGGTATCTTTGTCACTTTTCGAATAGGAAGCCATACTGCTAGGGTCAAAGTAACAAGTATCACGATAAAGACGATGAGTAAGACCCCTACATACCTTGCGGTGTCGAGAGGGATTAAACTAACACTAGGGAATCCTATATAGAAGAGGATAGCCACTACGATTGCAGCAAGCACAAATGCTACCAATAGAGTAATCACCCCCTCGTAGATAAACATACGAATAGCGCTCCTTGGTGTAGCACCAAACGAGATTCGAAGCCCTATCTCTCCCACACTTTTCTGGGCTCGATTAGTAAATACCCCCACTACGCCAATCAGTATGTTTGTAAGTAAGAAGATGAGTAAAAAGCTATTGAGTAACAAATCATTTCTTACCTCTTTCTCATAAACTTCGAAAGAATCGGGAAGGTATTGGAGTCCGTCAAACTTCATATTAGCTTGCACAAATGATTTTCCTATATCTGCTGAAAACCGCTCCTCAAACCCCTCTTTTGCACTTGATGCTACTCTGATACAGATCTCAGAGTAGAATGGAGAATAGATCATATCTCCTTCCGATAGATTAGAGAGAAGCATAGGTATAGAGCTAGTAAAGCGATTGTTTTTGATAGGATAGATCATTTCATAAATCACTTCGCTCGCCTCATTAAGTGAGGTATCAGTAAAGAGCGTATCTCCTACGACTGTATTACTTTTGCTATTAAAAATATTAAGGACATCAGAGGTAGCGACTCTGTGCTTATTAATTAGAGCACTCTTCACACTTTCTGAATCTCCGTAAACAGAACGTATTTTGAATACATCCACAAAACTGGTGGTAACTTCGGGTGATGCAATTTCCCTTTGTTCGAAAATGCCATACCTAGTAATAAACATCTCGAATGATTTTATCTTAGTCCCAGGCATTGCACCAGTAGACATCGAAACGCTTTCTACTCCATCGTAATTCTTAATTCTGTCGTACAATGACCATAACGCAGCGCTTTGGTCTTCTATGGAGACACTATCTTGGTATTCCTTGTCAAACACCAGGATTTCCTTTAGCTTCACTTGATAGGTATTCTCCACATCCCATCCAGGGTATTGCTTATAGTTGCGTACCTGTACGTAGACTAAGTCTATCGCATACCATAGGAATAGCGCAATAAGAAATAATTCCAATAGGAGAGCGACATTGCTACTACGTTCATTCCACATCTTTTTTAGAATATGCTTAGTCATACGATTACCTCCTTTCCAATGCGTCAATGATACTTCTACGAGATGCTAATAGAGCAGGCACTATTGCCGAAACCATATTGAGCAGTACAGCTGTAATGATGACCACGGCAATAACTTCTAGCCGAATCAAAGTCCACAAAGGAATCTCTATATTCCCCTCTCCGAACAACATTTCCTGCAATGTATAAATAGCTATGACTGAGCATACGAAACCGATGGCGGTACCGATGAGTGTGTAGAGTAAGCTTTCCCAAACAACTTGGTTCAGGATATTTCTATTATTGGCGCCATAAGCCTTTCTAATGCCTATCTCACCTATACGCTTTTTCATCCTTGAGTGGGTCAGACTGGCAATATTGACCGCTGGTACTAGGAAGAATAATGCTAGGAGCACAAATTGTTTTCTATAAGCAGAGGTCAAATCCACTGGATCCAATCCTAATCGAAAAGAGGCTGTCCTAAAGTCATCTGGGGCTCCTAATAGGTCTATCTCTATATCATCACTGGTACTATTAAAGTACTTTACTCTCTCTTGTACCTCTTTGGCAATTTCTTTTTTACCACCATTGCCGTCAGGCATTAGGAAAAGATTGTAAGCACCCACATAACTTTGGGAGGATTCAGACTCCTTAAAGGCAGGCGATGTGTAGGGTACCCAAATATCTCCATACGCATAGGTGATGACTCTCTGTGGTCTCTTGACTACTCCTACGACCTTGTATCTATCGTTGCCACCTAATAAAATCTCTTTTCCAACGGCATCATCTTGGCCAAAGAGTTCAGAAGCCAACTTATCTGACAGAACCACAAGGGAAATTCCTGCAGTCGTTTCTTCAGCGGTAAAATGGGTGCCTGCAATAAACTTGAAATCAAAGAAGTCCCAATACTGTTCGCTAACACCAGTGACAAAGTATTGTCCCTTAGATGGCTGGTCAGGCAAACCAATGGTATTCCTCGAAAATGTATAAAAAGCTACCCTCTTGGTCGTCTTGAGGTCGGTAAAGAATTCTTTAATACTCCTCTCGCCTACCCCCGACATAGACCAGTTCTCAGAACTCTTCTCCACCATTTGCTTCACAATGAGCATCTCACGTCTATGGATTTCGGGTGGAAATGGTCCATACTTCACCTCATCCACTAGCACCAGCACCATAATCATACAGATAGATAGTGCAGTACCGAGAATAGTAAGCCTGCTTTGGAGCTTATTCTCACTAAAGCCCCGCCACGCTTGTTTGATGTATTGCTTGAGCATAATATCTTATAGTATAATGTATGTTTATTCTTCTCTAAGGGCTTGAGCCGGTGGGATTCGCTTAGTACGGCGAGTAGGTAGCCATACTGCCAATACCACGGCGCATCCCATAAGAAGGGCAGTAATCAATAGGTCGCCCACAAAACGACGGACATCCAATGGTATTAGTTCCACAGCAAGGAGCTCAAACTGAAACACCACCGCCATTATGATGGCAGACAATACGAGCGCTATCGCCAGCATCAATAGACCTTCGAGTATAAACTGCCACTGTGCTCCCCTTGGCGTGGCGCCGAAAGAGATACGCAGACCGATCTGTCCACGACGTTTCACCACTCTAAACCAGAAGACACCAGCAACACCCAAGAGTACATTCACGAGTAGGAATAGAGCCAATAATCCTTGAGTAAGGAAATCGTCCTTCATCCGTTCCTTTTCGTACTCAAATTGATCAGGATTGTACAGTATTTGCTTAAAGCGATAGTTGCCTGCGCTCAGGGTAGGCGCTATATCCTTGGTAAACATCTCCTGAAAACCATCCATAGCTTCAGGCTTCACTCGGATACTATACTCGATAGCATCGAGCCAATCGTACTGTAGTGGCACTTCCAAGTTTACAGGGAGTAGAGAGAAAGGCACCGCTTCTTGGAACCGAGAATAGCGGACTTGCTGTACCTTCCCTCCAATAACGGTCTCTACCTGAGTCATCTCCCCATCCATAAAAGTCGTATCACCTACGAGCGTACCCCCATTAGGAAGTAGTTCTCTTTCGGCATCCTCGCTGATAATCATCTTCCCGTCCCTAAGCGCTTGCTGAACCTCTGCTAGGGTAGCATTGATAGGCTCATATCGGTAAACCTCCAAGAATTTAGGATCCACTAGTCTCCTGAGGCAGGAGAAATGGGCATCCGTCTTCCGAGTTATCACAGGGCGGAACATATTACCAGGCGAACCCGGACGCGATGCCACCGAAAGGCTCACGACCTCTGCTCCAGGAGTCCTCTTGACACGATCGAGTAATGTATAAATATTATCAACATTGTCCTGATACTCAAGTCCCTCTACATACTCTCGACTCTCCTTGGGCACAGACTTTATCTGTACCAAGTACGTGTGCTCAATATCGAAGCCAGTAGGGCTATAGTAATTGCGAAGCGTGCAATAGACCACATCAACTACCGCCCACATAATGAGGGCTATCAACGCAAGCTCGAGGATAATCACCATATTATGCTTACGCTCATTCCATATCAATTTTAGTATATGCCCAGTCATAGTCTATTATGCTTCATAGAGGTTATTAATGATATTACTTCTGGAGGATTTTACGGCAGGCACAATGGAGGCAATTAGATTGAGTAGCAGACAGAAAATAATCACACTTAGGAATATCTCTGGTCGCATAAGGTCCGACACAGAGAGCTGCATCCCCTCCACACTATAGCCCTTAAATAGTATCTTCCGGAGCATAAAGAATCCGCCAATTGAGAGTACAAAGCCAATGACCGTACCTATCACTGTATAGAGTAGACTCTCCCAGATCACTTGGTTCGCAATATTCATAGTACTTGCACCATACGTACGTCGTATCCCTATTTCGCTTGCCCTCTGCTTCATACGCGAAGTAGTCATCAGAGATAGATTAATGGCAGGCACTAGAAAGAATAGGAGGAGTAAAAGGATCTGCTTCCTATTATATGCCTTTACCCGAGTATCTTGATTATCTGAAAGTCTATTGATAGCCTGCTTGTACGTATCAGGTTGTCCTCGGAATGAGAGTGTATAATTTGGCTCATTCGCATTGAACCGCTCTTCAGCCGTAGCCACCTCCTCTCTAATCTTCGCCATATCCTTTCCATTCCTAGCCAGCATTACAAGACGGAAAGAACCCGTAAGAGAAGGATCATTAGGATCAAGTAACATAGTACTGGTATAAGGAATCCAGATAGAGCCATTGGCATAGTTCATAAGGTTAGAAGGTTGCCTCACCACTCCTACTACCCTGAACTCCTCTTCGCCATTGAGGATAAAAGACTTCCCTACCACGTCATCAGACTCGAAGAATTCTCTAGCCACCTTGTCCGTGATAACCGCTACCTTAGCTCCGGCTTTCACCTCGGCTTCGCCAAAAGCACTACCAGCCACGAAGGTATAGTCGAATAGCCTCCAATTACCACCATTGGTGCACTCTACATACATAGATACATCGGTGCTGCCCCCTGGCAATCTTACACCAATCCTATCTCCCGTATAGAAATATAGGGCTTCGGGAGTCTTGAGGGGAAGGAATACTTCCTTAATCGTCCTCATCCCTAATCGGCTGTTATTCGTCCCATTTTCCTTGCTGTCCACGGTGATACTCTTCACATAGAGCGTACGGTCTCGTGTATTCTCAGGGGCAAAGTTGCCGTGCCTTACCCTATCGGTCATCACCAGAATCATAATCATGGCTATAGAAAGTGCGGTACCAAGTATCGTAATCGTACTCAGCACAGGATTCTCTCGGAGCACCCGCCACGCTTGTTTGATGTACTGCTTGAACATAATAAGATTATTCGGACTTTAGTAGTTTGGAAATATCGAGCTGATAAAGTTTGCGAGCCACAATACGGACACAGAGATAGAGTATGTACTACTCATAGATCTACTTATGTTGACAGTCTTAGACGCTTACTTCTCTTCAAATCGCTGTACCCTAACCATCTCCGCTATAGAGACGCATTGGCTTTTTTCCACGCTTCTGCAAAGGGGGCGTGTCGGTACCGTGAGGGACGCTATCCACTTTTCCAAAAAGTTTTCCGTCCTTGGAAAGGTATGTTTCCATCGTTGGAAACTTTCTTTTCCATCGTTGGAAACTTTCCTTTCCCTCCTTGGAAACTTTTCTTTCCATCGTTGGAAACTTTGCATACCCA
Organism: Porphyromonas levii; assembly: GCF_018206105.1. NCBI lineage: Bacteria > Pseudomonadati > Bacteroidota > Bacteroidia > Bacteroidales > Porphyromonadaceae > Porphyromonas > Porphyromonas levii. The sequence goes on along the minus strand of NZ_JADRGN010000026.1, from coordinate 20,066 downwards.
CGTAGGAAACTTCCGGCGCACTACCGACTGCCATCATTTGATACAGACCAACCCTGGTGGCACGCTCTATTTGCAGCCATGGAAGTAACCCGAAAAGCCTAGGCGTTTCTATAGAGAAGTAATGGTTTAGCATAGGTATTTGGTGTGGGCAAGGTGCTCTTCTTGGTACAATACGTTATCGGATATTAACGCCACGTATCTTACCCTCAATCTCTTGGGGCTTACCATAGAGATTGATGTCGGCACCAGTACTAGCACCTACCTTGGCTTTCTTTTTGATGGTAATAGAGATATCACCCGCAGTAGATGCTGAACAACGACCATTCTGCACCACTAGCCCCCGAGCACTGATATCAGCACCTGTAGAGCACTTTAGTGTAGCAGTGCTAGCACGCCCTGTGAGGTCTATATCCGAACCAGTAGTACAGACGAGAGAAGCATTAGCTACATCTATCATACCTTCTACCGATGCACCGGTGGTGACATGGCAATTAAAGCCCTTAGCGGTGAGGGCTAGCCCCTCCACCTCGGCACCTGTAGTAGCATTGATAGAGAGGTCTCCCTCTAGCTTCAGAGGAGTACCAAACTTCACCTCAGCACCTGTGGTCACTTTGATAGCACTAAGTGAGGGCGCCGATACGGTAGCTTTTAGGATTACCTTCCTGGGCTTGTTGTTGTTCTTTTGGTTCTCAAGCCCCAAGATAAGACGACCATTCTTCACCTTCATCCGCACACAGTCTGCCACCTCTTCGGAGTATGAGACCTTGATGGAGGTGGTAGCACTCTGTGTAAAGGTAATATCCCAACCCACTGAGGCATCGATTCTATCAAAGTTGCCGAGGTGCGATAAGTCTTCATCCACAGTCTTCTGAGCAGCACAAGTTGCAGCGCTCAGAAATAGAGCGACCACGGTGATCAGAGTATACTTAATATGATTCATAATGATTGCAGTGTAGGGATTAAGAGATCTGACGACCATCGAGGAAACGAAGTACTCTCTGAGTCTCAGCAGCCTTAGACTCGTCGTGCGTTACCATCACTATCGTACGCCCATCTTCCTGATTGAGCTGGTGGAGCAGCGACATAATCTCGGCACCCATCTTGGAGTCGAGGTTACCAGTAGGCTCATCGGCTAGGATAATCGATGGATTACCAATCACGGCACGGGCGATAGCCACTCTCTGGCACTGACCACCTGATAGCTGAGCTGGGAAGTGCTGCATGCGGTGGGATAGACCTACTCGCTCTAGCACTGCCTTGGCTAGCTCACGGCGCTCTTTGTCGCCCACCTTACGATAGAGGAGCGGCAGCTCTACATTGTCCAGTACGTTGAGCGAATTGATAAGGTGGAAACTCTGGAAGACAAACCCAAGGTGTTCGTTACGGAACTTAGCTAGCTCCTTATCGCCCATCCCCTCGGTACTCTGACCATTGAGCATGATCTTGCCCTTGGTAGGCTTATCGAGCAGACCCATTACATTAAGGAGGGTAGATTTACCACATCCTGATGGTCCCATAATGGAAAGGAACTCGCCCTCCATTACCTCGATATTCACGTTTTCCAGTGCCACGGTCTCAATCTCCTCTGTACGGTAAATCTTGTAGACCTCTTGAAGTTCAATCATCTTCTTCATAATCGTTGCTTTGTTATATGTTATTACTTAATTTCAACTGTCCTATATAGTACAAGCATCGTGCCAAAGACAATAACTAATTGATAGTCAACACTTGTATTTTCTATGAGTGTCCGTTTCCGAACACCTACTGTCCGCATCCGAACACTTTTACTCTTCATTGAGGATGACAGCAGGGTCGAGCTTAGAGGCTCGGCGAGCTGGTATGACAACGCCGAGGAGTACCACTACCAAAAGTACCACGAAGGTTATCGCTTGAGTTACCCAGAAGCGTCCCCAAGTGTAAGGCATACACTCTTGGAAGGTATAGGTAATCTCGAAGTAAGCGAGTGCCACCATGGAGAATAATGCCGGGATATATGCCATGAGTAGCACCATAGTCGATTCTCTCATAAGGAAAGTTGTGACCTGGGAGGGGCTCGAACCCATGACCATTCTCAAAGCTATCTCCCCTCTTCGGCTCTGCACCATAAACCAATAAGAACCGATCACTCCGATAAATACGATAAAGAGGAAAAACGCCACCAGCCCCGTAGCTATACTCATGTACATAGGCACGCCTAGCGTGAGATTAAACTTCGCTTTGACCTTATCGTAAGACTCTACCTTGTAAAGATAATAGTCCCCTATCTGCGACTTATCCTTTATCTCATCAAAGAATTGCTCAGCAAACCTTGGCGAGTCCACCTCCTCCTTTACTCTAATGATAAATGGATAACGCATATACTGCACCATCTTAGGGATAGGCAGGTAGACAAAGGAGGTGTAAGGGCTATAGATATCAAACTTCGTAGGTTGGGCAATGGCAGTCACAGTGTAGTAATCGTCCTTCCCCTCCTTCAAAGAAACATCATAGAAGCGCTTTCCTATCACATCCGTCTCTCCGAAGACACTATCGGTAAAGACCTCAGTTACCACTGCGCTCTGTGGGAAAGTACTATTCTGCCAATCGCCTATCTGACCTTGATCCATAGCTATTCTAAATACCTCGAAGAAGTGCTCCTCCACATACCGCACCATGCCATTATAGTAGCGATCCTCCTCTTGTTCCTCCCCCTCTCTGCGGTAGGCTTGGAACATTGGGTCTGTGGCATAGAGCTCTGTGCCCAAGAAATAAGTAGCAGACTCTACACTGGGGTGCTCCTGAAGCATCCTAAATATCTGCTCTCTTGGCGCCATTATGAGCTGCTCTCGCTCCTCATCGCTATAAGAGTCCAAGGTACGCTTCGGCATAAACCTCATGGTCACCTTATACACATGCTCGGTATTGACACCCTGTGGCTCCATACGCTTCGAACCTATCACATAGAGAAAGTCCACACAGTACCATAATAGTATAGAGACCACGAATAGCTCTGTGAGCAACCATAGTGTACTTCTCTTATTCGCTCTAATCTGCTTATATGCTAGTTTCCACATAATCTCATGCTCCTTTAAGGGTTTGGATAATCTCCTTCCTAGTCGCAAGATAGGCTGGGAAAATCACTGATAATGTATTGAGAAGTAGGCATAAGACAATTACGACTACAAGTAGACGGATATCGACAAAGAAGTTTATCGGGAGGGCAAACTCCGTTGCTGTATCAAGCGTCAGTTGATTGCCAAGGAACTCGTTCCTAAACAGCCCTATCACGCCATACGATAGCAATAGGCCTATAATCCCTCCTAGTAAAGTCAGCACCAAGCTCTCTCTAAAGAAACCGCCAATGATAGAGCTACGAGTAGCGCCATATACTTTCCGAATACCAATCTCCGGTATCCTCTTGGAGAGATTGGAAGAGACCATACCTGCGATATTGATCGTAGGCACCACGAGTATTAGCAATATAAGGATACCAAAGACCATAGAGGGATTGACCTTACCACCAAAGAAATACTTCTCCGCTACGGTATGCGCTTTGGTCTTCAGGTAAAGGTCATGATTGGAGAGCACGGTGCTATTATACACCTCTAGATTGTGGGCAATCTGCTCTTTCACCTTCCCTATAGGATAGTTGGACTTGAGCAATAAGATACCTCTTACCTCTCCAAGTGCGCCATCGTATTCCGGGAAATCGAAACCATCAGGTCTAAAGGGACGGAACACCTCAGCATACGCATCGGTGAATAGCGAACTTACCTCCTTTATCACCCCCGATACTTTGTGCTCAGCACCATTTAGCATAAGCACCTTCCCTATCACGTCAATAGTCCCATATAGTTCTCGTGCGAGTCTATCCGTAATAATAAGGTCATTACTCCCCGCCTCGGTCTGCTCTTGGCTAAAGGGTGCCCCTTGTAGAAACTCATACTGGAACACCTGGAAATAGTTACCATCTACCCTTCTACCCTTACACGCACGTGTATTAACTACATCGGTACCAATCATCCACTCCGCTACTTCCTGATCCGAGTCTATTACATAGCTAATGCGCTCCAGCCCCTCTACCTCACCATACACTTGCTTTATAGCAGAAGTAGACATGCCACTAGCAAATGGATACTGCTCGCTCTCCCCTTTCTGATAAAACGAACCTATATCCGTAAAAAGGGTACGGCTACGAAACACCTCGGGTGCTACATCCTTGGTTCGGAGACTATACACCATATAGAGTACCATGCAGAAGGTGATAATAAGAGCTGTGGCAAGCACTACAATCCCCGAGTACAAGGGGTTGTCGCGCCATAGCTTCAGTGTTTGTTGGAAAAATCGTTTCATAGTCTTATTCTTCTTTCAATGTATCTGCCGGTGGTGTCCTTAGGATATGCCTGGCTGGCAGCCAGATACTCAGGATAATCACCGCAGCAGTGACCAAATAGGTGATGACCATACCGATAACAAACCGAGTGGCATCTAGTGGCTCTAGCTCGGTATTGAGGATATCGTACTTAAATAGAGCTACAAAGACAGCGATAGAGAGTACAAAAGCCGAGCTAAAGATGAGCAATCCCTCCTTATAATATAGCCTAAGGACACCCCTAGGCGTATCCCCTAAGGCTACACGAAGCCCCATCTGGCTCTTCCGCTTCTGTGTCCTGTACCAGAATACCCCAGAGATACCCAAGATGATATTCGCCAATAGGAAAAGTACCAATAGCCCATTCAATAGTAACTGTCGCTCAAACATGCGCCCGCTATACACGCTCTCCTCTTGGAAGGAACGGACATTTTCAAGCTGCATATTACCCAGCTGCAATTGCTCCTTTAGGTCGGTGCTCAATCGTTCAGCAAAACCCTGCTCTCTACCTTCCTTAGCTTTCACATTGATCTCTAGCGCTATATTATTATCCTTGGTCAATGGCGTAATCATAAAGGGGACATGATTGGTAAAGCGTGTATCGCGCATGTCTTTCGCAATTGCACCCACCACGCCTATCAAATTCCTATCCGAGTCGTCTGCACTATTATTATAGATTGAAGTACCAATAGCATTAGGGCCAATCTCTTCTGCCAATGACGCACTTATTATCACCCGTCCTGCCTCTAGCGCACTCACCAGCTTCTCATCATCGCCCTGCACCTCTTCTAACTGGTACAAGCGTGCTGCCTCTGGCGATAACGCTCTCCACTTCACATTTTTCAATCCGAGAGTATCTGCCCATATACCCATGCTCCACCAGTTACGAGACTCGGGACGACCGTGCCAAGAGAGTCCCACCTCAGCCACATCGGGATGCTTCCGAATACGCTCTATCATGGTATAATAGTCCTCTACTTGCTCTTCGGAGGTAAGATCAGGATTGTAGTGTGGGGATTTCTCAGGCACACTAGATAGAGAGACGATATACACATTCTCCACACTATAGCCCAAGGGCTTGAGATAAGTCTTGATGGGAGCATATATCGTATCTATAACGTACCACAGAAATAGGCTAATCAAAAATAGTTCCAAGAATAGAGCGATATTACTTCTCCGCTCATTCCATACCGTCTTTAACAATTGACTTTTCATAACTTACCTACGATTTAGAGCATCAATAATTTCCTTCCTCGACATCAACCAAGCTGGGATAATACTAGAGAGGAGGTTGAGGATAATACATAAGAGGAGCGCAATAAAGAAGCTACCAGCATTGAATACCTGCCACCAAGACATTTCGAAATTGCTACCCATGAAGTCCAAAAATAGGAGGTTACGCATAGCGTAGACGGCTACAATCGAAAGCAAGAAGCCTAGCAACCCTCCGATAAGAGTATAGAGGAGGCTCTCTGTCATCACCTGACTCAGAATAGAACCACGTGGCGCACCATACGAACGTCTTATCCCCAGCTCCCCCAACTTCTGCTCATGCCGTGAGAAAGTAAGTGCCGATAGGTTTATCGCAGGCACAATAAGGAAGAGCAACATAAAGGCTATCATATTACGCCTATTCTCTGTCGCCTTCTTTGTGTCGCCCATCGTGTCTAGAAAACTACTCATTTCTCGCCAGGTCATCAAGTTGTTATCTTCGTTCAGTATTACCTCTTCATCTATGTGCAATTGGTCGTTATACTCAGCCATCAGTTGCTTAATCTCGGCTTGGATCTTAGGGATATCCCTGCGGTCTTTAGCCAAAATCATTGCCGAATAATCGCCGAAGAACTCTTCTTCTATACTCCCCAGCGTTGATGTATATGGGATCCACATATCGGCATACGACATCCAGAAGAGATTAGATGGCGTACTGACTACACCTATCACCTCAAAGGGCTCATAATCCATCAGCACAGTCTCGCCTACTACATCAGCGTGCCCAAATAGCTTACGTGCCATAGACTCCGATACGATAGCGGTCTTTAGTCCCGACTCGATGTCTCCTTTTTCAAAACCATGTCCATAGAGGAAGCGGTACTCATAGCAGGTAAAAAAGCCTAGATTGGTTCTCTTGACGATGCTCGTGTAACTATCACTATTGGGCTTAGTGGAAGCAATTTTATTCTGAGGGATAAAGAAGCCCGAACCAATACCCACTGCCTCGGGCGTCTTCATCTTGCTTAAGACCTCCTTATAGAGCTTGGGACTCATCTGAGAAGAGCTTCGACTATCTCTCTCCGCATTATAGGTCTGTACGGTAAATACAAATAGCATCCTATCCCGATTCACCTCAGGGGCGAAGTTCCCAGTCTTTACCCTATCTGTCATCACCAAAATCATCATCATAGCAATCGCTAGTGCAGTCGCCATAATAGATATGGCACTGAGGATAGGGTGGGAGAGCAACTTACGCCAAGCTTGCATCAAATATTGTCTTATCATATTATTTACTGATGGTTAGCTTATTACGATTCTTATAACTACTCATATCCGAAATAACCACTTCGTCGCCCTCTGAGAGCCCCGAAACCACTTCTACTAGTTTGTGATTGCTTTCTCCGAGTTCTACGGTCTGCTTATTCAGCTGATCGCCACGCTTCACAAAGAGCTGGTATTTACCTGGACCATTGTAATAGGCTCCCTTGTCAATCATCAGCACATCCTCTTGGATAGCAGTCATCACATAGACATCGGTCTTGAGCCCTGAGCGGAGCTTATCATGGTCATCCTTATCGAGCTGTACCGTAAATTGGATAACGCCCCCCTTAGATAGCGGTGTGATATTGGAGACAATGCCACCCAACTCTTCCCTACCAATGCGCACAATAGTCCGAGCTCCTGGATAGAGCCGCTCTGCATAACTATCGGCAATCTCTGCCTCTACCTTGAAGTGCGAAAGGTCACTAATGATAGCCACCTGGCTGCCTTGCGACACCAGCGAACCTATCTCATTGCTCACGAAAGTTAGGACTCCAGCACGAGGCGCACGGATAGCGGCATCCTCGAGAGTGCGCTTAGTCTCCGCCAACACTTTTTGGAAGATAGCGAGGTCTAGTTCTTGCACCTTAATCTCGGCCGAAGTCACCTCCTTATCATTTTGGTATTTCTGACGAGCCTGATCCTGCTCTAGCTTCGCCACATTGTAGCGCAGCTGAGTTTCCCGCACCTTATCGGTAGTTCCCGCACCTATGCTATCTAGGTAGCGTTCATTGCGTACCTCTACCTTGAGCTTATCGAGCTGAAGTTCCTGCACCTGAAGCTTCATCTCTGCATCACTCATAGCGCTTCTATTCTTGAGCTTCAGCTGCTGTAGCTGGTACTGCTTCATCTGCAACTGATCGAGTAGCTTATCATACTCGGTCTGGATGCTCTGTAGATCGAGCTCTACAATAGGGGTACCGATACTAACCGTATCACCAGGGCGCTTGAGCACAGAGACGATTCGGCTATTGATAGGGGCTAGCACAATCTCCTCAAAGCTAGGCTTTACTCTGCCCGAAGCGCTAACAGAAACCTCGATAGTCCCACGGGTAATCACCGAGGTCTTGAGGTTTTTCATCCCAATCGAGGGGCGAAGAAGTAATATCACGCCCGCAACAACTGCAATCCCAGCTAGGGCAATAAGCCCCACCTTTGTCCATCTCTTCCGCTGCTCTTTCCTGAGCTGTTCTATTGGTATCTTCCTATCCATAAAATAAATAGTTGGTTTTTGTTTTCTACACCACTTATTACAAAGCGCGTGCCAAAGCACATAAGTATTTGATAATCAATAGTAGTACATTTCCTTAGTGTCCGTTTCCGAACACCTAGTGTCCGACTCCGAACACTCAGGGTACCAGAGACATCAACGGTAAGAAGTAGCGCACTGAAAACGACTCCCTATATAAGAGAAATTTATTCCTAGGAATAAATAAATTTATTTGTACAGATAAATATTTTTATTCCTAGAGAAAAATAAATTTATTCCTAGGAATAAATTTTGGTGCTCGCGCGAGACAAAAGTATGGATAGGTATATTCGCATTTAGTTCTTAGTAATAGGAGACTGTTGTATGAACGCATTCAACGGCATTGCTTTCGGCAATCAATTTGGAGCCCGCACTCATATAATATTAGTATCTTTGGGCAGATAATAGCATTATATAGATGAGTAACAAATATACATTCAGAGAGAAAGAGCTAATGGGAAGTGACCCGCATGGCTTCTTCCCCAGCTTGACCCCTACCCCAGCTTACGTACAAGTAGAGGCGCAACTCCGTGCCAATCTTGAGCGCATCCAATATGTCGCGCGTACGGCTGGCGTGGAGATTATCTTGGCATTCAAGGCGTATGCACTTTGGAAGCTCTTCCCGATATTCAGAGAATACATCACCGCTTCTACTGCTAGCTCGCTCGCTGAAGCGCGCATGGGATTTGAGAAGATGGGCAGCCGCACACACACCTACGCTCCGGTGTACAAGGCTACAGAGTTTGAAGAGATTATGGCGTGTAGCACGCATATCGTCTTCAATAGCATGGGGCAGTTCGAGAAGTATTACCCTAGGGTAAAGGACTACAAAGGTTACCCTATCGAATGCGGTATTCGTATCAATCCTGAGTATAGCGAGATAGGGACAGAGCTCTATAATCCCGCAGCGCCTGGCAGCCGTATGGGCACCATCGTAGCGCAGATACCAGAGCAGCTACCCGAGGGTCTTGTGGGACTACATTTCCATACTCACTGCGAGAGTAATTCGTACCAATTGGAGCGCTCTTTACAGAAAATAGAGGAGAAGTGTGATCACCTCCTGCGGCAAGCCAAGTGGGTCAATCTCGGTGGCGGTCATCTTATGACACACCAAGAATATGATATTGAGCACCTGATAGGTATCCTCAAGAGCTTCAAGGCAAAGTACCCACACCTCCATGTAATACTAGAACCTGGGAGTGCCTTTGCTTGGGAGACGGGCTACCTAGTGGCTACGGTAGAGGATATTGTAGAGAACCATGGGATTCGTACCCTGATGATGGACGCCTCGTTTACTTGTCACATGCCTGATTGTCTGGAGATGCCTTACCAGCCACGTGTGCGAGGGGCTGAGCAAGAGCAGACAGAGACACATACCCAAAAGTACCGCATAGGGGGCAATAGTTGTCTCAGCGGTGATGTGATGGGTGATTGGTACTTTGCGAAGGAGCCCCAAGTGGGGGACTTACTAATATTTGAGGATATGCTGCACTATACTTCGGTGAAGACCAACATGTTTAATGGCATCAAGCACCCCTCCATCTGCTTAGAGCACATGGATGGCACACTCGACGTGCTCAGAGAGTACACAGTAGAGGATTACCTAAATAGGATGAACTAAAGGGAGATTATGGCATTTTTTGGATTATTTTCTAAGGAAAAGAAGGAGACGCTGGATAGCGGACTAGAGAAGACAAAGGAGTCTTTCTTCGGAAAACTATCACGCAGTGTAGCAGGGAAGTCTAAAGTAGACGATGAAGTCCTAGATGAACTAGAGATGACACTCGTAAGTAGCGATGTAGGGGTACCCACAACGCTGAAGATTATTAAGCGCATCGAGGAGCGTGTAGCAAGGGATAAATATGTAGGGACAGGCGAACTCAATACTATTTTGAAGGAGGAGGTCGCTGCTATGCTACAGGAAAATAACACCGAGGATGGCACTGCCTTTACGATAGAAAAGGAAGAGACCCCTTATGTTATCCTAGTAGTAGGTGTGAATGGTGTAGGTAAGACGACGACTATTGGCAAACTAGCACACCAGTTCAAGAGCTCGGGCTATAATGTGGTACTAGGTGCAGCGGACACGTTCAGGGCTGCTGCGGTGGATCAGCTGGTTATATGGGGAGAGCGCGTAGGCGTACCTGTGGTAAGACAAGCCATGGGTAGCGACCCTGCTTCTGTCGCTTTCGACACCGTCTCTAGTGCCAAAGCACACAACGCCGATGTGGTGATTATTGATACAGCCGGTCGCCTCCACAATAAGGTAGGCTTGATGAACGAGCTCACCAAGATTAAGAATGTGATGAAGAAGGTTCTACCCAATGCCCCTCAGGAGGTACTCTTGGTATTGGATGGCTCCACAGGTCAGAATGCCTATGAGCAGGCCAAGGAATTTACAGCAGCTACAGACGTGACGGCACTAGCCATTACTAAACTCGACGGTACTGCCAAGGGCGGAGTGGTACTGGGTATCTCCGACCAGTTTAAGATTCCGGTTAAGTACATAGGACTCGGAGAGCAGATGACTGACCTCCAACTATTCAATAAGCAGGAGTTCGTAGAATCACTATTCAGTGAAAGATGAGGAAAAATAGAGTAGATGTAATCACCATGGGCTGCTCCAAGAATCTAGTGGATTCGGAACAGCTGATGCGACAATTCGCGAGTAATGGTTACCAAGTGGAGCATGACGCTGAGATTCCTCAGGGAGAGATTGTGGTGATCAATACTTGTGGCTTTATCGAGAGCGCTAGAGAGGAGAGCATCAATACCATCCTGCAGCTTGTGGAGGGCAAGAAGGAGGGGCGTGTAGGTAAGGTATATGTGATGGGCTGCCTCAGTGAGCGCTATATGGAGGAGCTAAAGACAGAGATACCAGAGGTAGATGGGTGGTACGGTAAGTTTAATTGGAAAGGTCTCCTTTCCGAGATAGGTAAAGCATACCACACCTCTCCAGCCGATGCCCGACTACTCTCTACGCCTAGCCACTATGCCTATGTCAAGGTCTCCGAGGGCTGCGATCGCACTTGTGCCTACTGCTCTATCCCTCTGATTACAGGCAAACATGTGTCTCGACCTATGGAAGAGATACTAGAGGAGGTGGAGGGACTAGCCAAGCGGGGGGTAAAGGAGCTACAGCTTATTGCCCAAGACCTTACGTATTATGGGCTCGACCTCTATAAAGAGCATAGGATTGCGCAACTAGTTCGCGCTATCTGCCGTATCGATGGTATCGAATGGGTACGCCTGCATTATGCTTATCCCAACCATTTCCCTTACGAGCTTCTCGAGGTGATTAAGGAAGAACCTAAGGTATGCAAGTATCTCGACATCGCTCTACAGCACATCAGCAATCCTGTACTTAAGGCTATGCGCCGCAACGTAGGGAAGGAGGAGACGCTTGCTCTGATACAGCGTATCCGAGAGGAGGTGCCAGGCATCTATCTACGTACTACCCTTATGGTGGGGCATCCTGGCGAGACTGAGGAAGCATATCAGGAGTTGATTGACTTCGTAAAAGAGGTGCGCTTCGAACGCATGGGCGCCTTCAGCTATTCTCATGAGGAGGGCACCTACGGGTTTAAGCACTATGAGGATGAGATTGCCCCCCAAGTAAAGCACAACCGTTTGGAACGTCTGATGGATATCCAGCAAGAGATAGCTTTCGAACAAGCGGAACGACTGGTGTGTACTACACAGAAGGTCATCATCGACCGAGGGGCAGAGGGTTATTATATTGGGCGCACGCAGTATGATTCACCCGATGTAGACCCTGAGGTACTGATACCTACCGAGGAGGTGCTAACGATAGGAGCGTTTTATGATGTGAGGATTACCGAAGCAGACGGTTTCGACACAATAGGAGCACTAGTATGAGGCAAAGAGAGGAGATTCTGGACAAAGCACAGGCGCTGATACTATCACGATTGCAGGAGAGGACGAGTCTAGACATCCCAGCAATAGGTGTATTCCAGCCTCTCTTTCGCTCGGAGTACATCCTAGAGGGTGAGGAGGGTCGGCTACTCATACCGCCCCATGTATCGCTTAGCTATCTGCCTGCGGAGTATCTCCTAAATGCCAAACACTACACAACGCTTGATCACGAATCGCCGAAAGGGTATTTCGCTACAGACTTCACCTCTAACCTCTCCGACCTACACGGGTGGGACGAAGGGGAGGTTGCAGAGACGCTTTCCTCGTATCTCAAGGAGCTACTGGAGGGACTATTCAAAGGCAGAAGGGTTACCCTCCTTGAGTTAGGAGACCTCTTTGTCACGGAGGAGGTTGCTAGCGTACTTCTCCTCAACTTCATCCCCAATACCACACTTTTGCAGAGCCTCAATACACCCTTTTCTATCTATAAAGAGACTAAGCTGAGGGCAGACTTAGAACTGGCAGATACGGAGGTACGGCAGAGCAGAATCACAGAGGAGTCGGCTCTGCAATACGCTATCCACGAGCCTGTACCCGAAACAAAGCCTGAGCCAAAGAGCGAAAGCGAGATTATTCCAATAGTCAAACAGTTGCCACTACCGCATAGGGAGGAAGAAAAGAAAGGACAGAAGTCGCACAGGCTATGGCTCATTCCGGTACTGATTGTGGTAGCCGGACTTCTCATCTTCCTCCTCAATAGACGACAGGAGCCTATCCCCGCGACGGTAGAGACATTATCACCTCCCGCTGATACGCTACTCACCGAACAGACCACAGTAGTGGCGCCGTTTGATACTGTCATGGTACCCAAGGGCGGTTCACTTGCTGCAGTGGCTCGAGAGTACTACGGCAATGCGCTCTTCTGGGTCTATGTCTTCATTGCCAATGCTGATAGCATTCCGAATCCCGATAATCTCCAACCCGGACAGAGCCTAATCGTCCCTCCTCTGGAGTGGTATACGCTCAAAAGCGACTCTATTGAGGCGAATAAAGAAGCTAAGGCGTGGGCTACCGTCATCCTAAATAGGAAGTTCTCCTCTTACGAAGCGCAACGACCACAACTGAAGATACAGCCATGAAGATGCGTATCCACCTCATCCTGCTCTTATGCCTTTCCTGCGCACCTTTTGCCAAAGGGCAGAATCGTCCAATAGACGAGGTGAACGTGCTTATGGGCACTATGTCGACCTACGAGGTATCCAATGGCAATACCTACCCTATTATTGCCCGTCCATGGGGTATGAACTTCTGGACACCTCAAACAGGGAAGAATGGAGATGGCTGGCAATATACCTACTCCGCCAATAAGATACGAGGGTTCAAGCAGACGCATCAACCGAGTCCGTGGATGAACGACTACGGTCAGTTCTCATTAATGCCCGTAACGGGGGAACCTATATCGGGTGAAGAAGAACGTGCCAGTTGGTTCTCACACAAAGCAGAAGTAGCCAAGCCCTACTACTACAGTGTCTACCTTGCCGACCATGACACCCGTGTAGCCCTTTCGCCTAGCGAACGAGGCGCGATATTCAATATCCAGTACCCCGACTACAAGGACAACCACCTGGTCATCGATGCGATGGATAGCCGAAGCTCTATTCGAGTGGACTTGGAGCGACAGATAATTACTGGCTACAGCACAAAGAATAGTGGCGGTGTGCCTGATAACTTCAGGAACTACTTCGTTATCAAGAGCGAAGTACCCTTTGTACTCACCGCTCAGGATAGCACTACGCTCACGGTCTCATTCCATCGGGGAAGCAATGTCACCCTACACGTTGCCAGTTCCTTTATTAGTCCAGAGCAAGCGTTAGTAAATCTCGAGGAGGTAGCCTGCAAGAGCTTTGAGGAGCTAATATTTGAGGGGGAGGAGGAGTGGAATACCCTTCTCAGCCGCTTTGAGGTAAAGGATAGTAACCGTGACCATATCCGGACCTTCTACTCTGCGCTATACCGTTCGCTCTTATTCCCTCGCCGTCTCTACGAGATAGGTCGCGATGGTGCCATCTACCACTACAGCCCATACAATGGCAAGGTACTCCCTGGCTATATGTATACTGATACTGGCTTTTGGGATACCTTCCGCTCGCTTTTCCCACTACTCAACCTCTTTTACCCTGAGGAAGCTCAGAAGATGCAAGAGGGCTTGGTAAATGCCTATAAAGAGAGTGGATTCCTCCCCGAGTGGGCTAGTCCAGGACACCGAGATATCATGATAGGGAATAATAGTGCGTCAGTAGTCGCCGATGCTTTTCTTAAAGGCGTTGGTGCAAAGGATATGGAGACGCTTTGGGAAGCGGTAACGCACGGCGCCAATAGCGTACACCCCGATATCAAGTCTACAGGGAGATATGGCTACGATGCCTATAATAGGCTCGGTTATGTCCCCTATGATATAGGTATCAACGAGAGTGCCGCACGTACCTTGGAGTACGCTTTCGACGACTGGGCTATCTATCAGCTAGGAGCAGCCCTAGGCAAACCAGACAGCGAAATAGGCATATACAAAGAGCGTGCCCATAATTATAAGCATCTCTTCGATACTGACCACCGATTGATGCGGGGCAAGAACCAAGACGGATCATGGCAATCCCCGTTCAATCCTCTCAAATGGGGCGATGCCTTTACCGAGGGTAATAGCTGGCACTATACGTGGTCGGTATTCCATGATATACAAGGACTGATAGACCTCATGGGTGGTCGCGAAAGCTTTGTACAGATGCTCGATAGCGTCTTCACAGTACCTCCACTGTTCGACGATAGCTACTACGGCTTCGTGATCCACGAAATCAGGGAGATGCAGATAGTAGACATGGGTAATTACGCGCATGGCAACCAACCAATACAGCACGCTATCTACCTCTATAATTACGCTGGAGAGCCTTGGAAAGCTCAATACTACGTGCGTGAGGTTATGGACAAACTATATGCTCCTACCCCTGATGGTTACTGCGGTGACGAAGACAACGGGCAGACCTCAGCATGGTTTGTATTCAGCGCTCTAGGCTTCTATCCGGTATGCCCAGGCACTCTAGAGTACGTGATTGGCGCGCCTCTCTTCCAAGAAGTCGTCGTTCATCTTCCCAATGGGAATAATCTCACGCTTGCTGCCCCAGGCAATGCCACTGACACAAGATTTATACAAGAGCTCACTATCAACGGTAAGAAGTGGCACCACAATTACTTCACTCACGACCAGCTAACCCATGGCGGCAAAATACTCTTCAAGATGAGCAGTGACCCAAATTATCACCGAGGAATAAATAGCAACGATATACCCTATTCTATGACCCATGAAAAGTAAACTCTTCACCCTAATCCTCCTGCTCGCCTCGCTCACTTGCTCGGCACAGATTGCAGGCACATGGCATGGTAAGCTCCAAGTTACCTCTGTCTACTCCCTCTCCCTCGTCTTACACATCACCGAAGAGGGCAATCAACTATCGGCTACGCTCGATAGCCCTGACCAAGGTGCCACAGGGATTACCGTAGATAAGGTCGAGTACAATACCACCTCCAAACAACTCACCTTCGAGAGCTCAGCTATCGGAGCACGCTATCAAGGCATACTAAAGAACGACACCATCCAAGGCGTATTCGCTCAAGGCGGGATGCCACGAAGGTTGGATCTCTCTCGTGGAGAGGTAAAGAAGGAGGAAGTAGAGCTCCCTTATAACAGCCAAGAGGTAAGCATCCCATCGGGCGACGTTATGCTTTCAGGAACTCTTACTTCTCCTAAGGAGGGTGGCAAGTCTACCGCCCTGCTCCTAATAGCTGGCAGTGGACCTAACAACAGAGACGAACAGATTGGTCCCCACAAGCCACTCTATGATATTGCAGACTACCTGACCAAGGAGGGTTACACCGTACTGCGTTACGACAAGAGGGGCATAGGCAAGTCCACAGGCTCCTTCTCCGCCTCTTTGCTCTCAGACCTACAAGCCGATGCCGTAGCCGCAGCTCAGTTCCTGAGATCGTATAGCAAGTTCGAAAGAGTCGGCATCATCGGTCATAGCGAGGGCGGACTCATTGCCCAGATGATTGCTGCCGAGGCCCCACAAGTCACCGACTTCATCATACTACTTGCGGCACCAGGCACTACTGGTATCGAGACCGTCGTATACCAAAACGCTGTCATGATGGCGCACCTTATAGAACCCTCAGTCACAGAGCAGTTTAGACAGGTCACCCAAGAGACTTTCAGCCAACTTGCCTATAAGGAGCAAGACCGTACAGAAGACTCCCTACTGATGCGTAGTTACTTTGATAAGGTACTGCCACTTGTGAAGGAAGACCAACGAGAACAGACCAAGGAAATGGTCTACTCCGACCACTACTTAACCTCGATGCTCAATGCACTCACTCCTTATTTCAAGGGTTTCCTCCGTACCACTCCCAAGAAGTACCTCCGACAAATCACTTGCCCTATCCTCGCTATCAATGGTAGCATGGATATGCAGGTAGAGGCAGATGCCAACCTCTCGGTAATCAAAACATTCGCCACGGAGTCCAAAGAGATTACCGTGCTAAAAGTAGAAGGGCTCAACCACCTCTTCCTGCCCTCCAAGACGGGGTTACCCCAAGAGTACTTCCAACTAAAGCCTGGCTTCTCACCCGAAGTACTACACGCTATCAGCGATTGGCTCCTTAAATAATGACTAGACAATAACTCCTCTACTGAGCATCGGACAACCGTCAGTAGAGGAGTTTTTATATCGCACTACCTAAAGCATAAGCACGTTCGTATTTACAAATCCAGCGAGCAAATACCAATTACTATGTACAACAATATACAAACACAAGTAGCGATACATAATAATTGGGTATCTTTGAAGCGTTAGCGACAACAACCCGAAGGCGGTGCCTCAAAGCGAGGTTCCGTCTCCTTATTACATAATATTATTTATTCTATCTATGAAAGAGAAACCTACCGTGGAGGTCCTCAATGACGTAGTAATACGCTTTGCGGGAGATTCAGGAGATGGCATGCAGCTTACAGGCTCGCTCTTCTCAGATGTCTCTGCCATTTTAGGCAATCAAATCTCAACTTTCCCCAATTATCCCGCCGAGATACGTGCACCCCAAGGGAGCCTTGCAGGGGTATCGATCTTCCAAGTGCGCATAGGCACCACTGGCGTCTATACCCCTGGTGACTACGCTGATGTATTAAGTGGCGATGAATCCTTCGGCACTCAAGGTCAATGTCAAGAATATAAAGAACAATGCAGTTATCATTGTAGACGAATCAGCATTCGATGAGATGGGGCTCAAGAAGGGAGAGTTCACAACACAGAACCCCTTTATCGAGCTAGGCTAAACCCAGAACGAGGTACTTAGTGTACGTATCACCGAAATGACCAAGGAGAGCCTCAAGGATACGGGTATGGATATGAAGGCAATAGATAGGAGCAAAAACATGTTTGCCCTCGGTCTCATCCTCTGGCTTTATAATAAAGATATAGCTCCTGCAGAAGAGCTTCTGAAGAAGAAGTTTAGCAAAAAGCCCTCCATCCTAGAGGCTAACCTCAAGGTACTCACCGATGGGTATAATTACGGGCACAACACCCATGCCTCTGTCAAGACCTACCGTATTGAGGGCACAGAACAGCAACCTGGGCACTACACCGAGGTAAGTGGCAACCAAGCGACAGTGCTAGGACTAGTTGCCGCTTCCTAAAAATCTGGCAGGCAACTGTTCCTCGGCAGTTACCCCATCACCCCAGCTACAGACATCCTCCACGAGCTCGCAGTTTTGAAGCCTCTAGGTGTAAAGACCATGCAGGCAGAGGACGAGATCGCAGGTATATCTACAGCTATTGGCGCTGCCTAAGCTGGAGCCTTGGCTGTAACATCTACTTCAGGGCTAGGACTAGCACTCAAGAGCGAAGCCCTCGGCTATGCAGTGATGACAGAGCTACCCCTGGTGCTCATAGATGTAATGCGAGGCGGACCCTCTACCGGTCTGCCTACCAAGAGCGAACAGACCGACCTCATGCAGGCACTCTATGGGCGCAATGGCGAGAGCCCATTGGTCGTATTGGCAGCTACCACTCCAGGCGACTGCTTCGATACTGCCTTTGAGGCATGCAAGATAGCTCTCGAGCACATGACTCCCAGAGTACTACTCACCGATGCCTATCTCGGCAATGGTGCTTCGGCATGGAGGATTCCTCAGCTCTCGGAGTATCCCGAGATTAAGCCTCGTTTTGTAGAGCAATACTACATCGAAGAGCCCCCTTGGACACCTTATATGCGTGATCCCGAGACATTCGTACGCTACTGGGCAGTTCCTGGTACAGAGGGCTATCCCCACCGTGTAGGCGGTCTGGAGAAGGATAGTCAGACTGGCGCCATCAGTACCGAACCCCGCAACCACTCCCGTATGGTAGGTTACCGCAAGGAGAAGATAGCCAAGATAGCTCAGGATATCCCGCTTCTGGAGGAGATAGGCGATAACGATGCCGAAGTACTCGTAATAGGCTGGGGTAGCACTTATGGTCATATCCTCACCGCTGTGGAGCAGATCCGCAAGGCAGGCAGGAAGATAGCCATGGCTCACTTCAAGTACATCAATCCTCTTCCGCTCAATACCGAGGAAGTCATCCGTAGCCACAAGAAGGTGGTTGTAGTAGAGCAGAACACGGGTCAATTTGCGAGCTACATAGGCGGAATGCTAGAGGGGCTAGACCTTTATAAGTTCAATAAAGTGGAGGGGCAACCACTGAAGGTCGCAGAGCTAGCCAACTACCTACTCCACATACTGGATGGTGAAATCATTAAGAATGGAGGGATGTAAGCCATGAAACTGACTAAGATAACCGGACCAGCACCATCTGGTCTCACCTATACGCAGAAGGACTTCAAGAATGGGGCAATCGTGAAGTGGTGCCCTGGCTGTGGCGACTACGCTATCCTCAATTCGATTCACAAAGCGATGGCAGAGATAGGTATTGCACCACACAATACCGTGGTGGTGAGCGGTATCGGCTGTTCATCACGCCTCCCCTATTATATGAATACCTATGGCATGCACACTGTCCACGGACGAGGTGCTGCGATTGCCACAGGTGTAAAGGTGGCAAACCCTAATCTCAGTGTGTGGCTCGTATCCGGCGACGGCGATAGTATGGCGATTGGTGGCAATCACTTTATCCACATGATCCGGCGCAATGTGAACATCAATATGATGCTCATCAATAACAAGATCTACGGACTTACCAAAGGACAATACTCCCCTACTAGTGACCGAGGCTTTATCTCTAAGTCTTCTCCTATGGGTACGGTAGAGGATCCATTCATCCCTGCCGAACTCGTCTTCGGTGCACGAGGAACCTTCTTCGCACGTACCATAGATATCGATATGCAGATGACCCAAGACATCTAGTACAAGCTGCGGCCCACAAGGGGGAAAGCATAGTGGAGGGATTGGTCAATTGTATGATATTCAATAATGGTACACACAAACAATACACCGATAGGGAGATACGTGCCGATGCTACAATCACCCTCCGCCATGGCGAGCGCATGATCTATGGCAAGGAAAGGAATAAGGGACTTATCCTCGATGGACTAGAGCTAAAGAGCGTAACCATAGGGGAGAATGGCATTACAGAGGAGGATATCCTCATCCACGATGCTTCTACCAAGAGCCCTGTACTCCACTCTATGCTAGGTATGATGCACGTAGTGAACCCCGAGCTCCCAGTAGCCTTAGGTGTAATCCGTAGGGTAGAAGGACTGACCTACGACGAGGAGGTTACCAATCAGGTGATCACAGCACAGGAAAAGAAACCCAACCTCACCCTACAATCCTATCTCGACTCTCTCTCTTCTTGGGAAGTGAAGTAAGGATTCCCTATAATTTGAGAGGCGACTTGCTGTATCCACTATGGATAGTTCGCAAGCCGCCTCTTTTTTTTTTGGGGGGGGGGCACTCACAAGTATAAAGTACTATAAATCTAATATTTACGCAACAAATACAACAATAATAGAGCT
>NZ_JADRGN010000025.1:0-32297 GCF_018206105.1 Porphyromonas levii | reverse complement strand
GATAATTAGAGGTCATAAGGCAATGGATGGTGCAGGTGTGCATCTAACCCGAGTATTGGGTATCAAGACGACTAATTCCTTTGATCCTTTCCTGATGTTGGATGGTTTTGACTCGCACAACCCAGAGGACTACATCAAGGGGTTCCCTTGGCATCCACACAGAGGCATAGAGACGGTAACTTATCTTATTGATGGAGCAATGGATCATGGGGATAGCCTTGGTAATAAAGGCTCAATCCTCGCTGGCGGTGTACAATGGATGTCTGCCGGCTCTGGGATTATTCACCAAGAGATGCCGCAAGCTTCTCAACACATGCTGGGGTGTCAGCTGTGGGTCAATCTACCGCGCAAAGATAAGATGAGTGAACCAAGTTATGGTGATATTGTAGCTAGCGATGTGCCAAAGGTAGAGGAGCCCAATGCTGTGGTGCGTGTAATTGCTGGAAACTACAAGGGTACCAAGGGCGGTTTCGCTCCTAAGTATGTCCAGGTGACTTATCTCGATGTGGCACTTAAGCCCGGCGAGACTTGGGAGTACAATGGTACTGCCAATAATGAGACGCTTTTCACCTACCTGTTCTCTGGTGAAATGGCTGTGAATGAGGCTTTGGATCAGATGGAGCATAAGGGTTGCGCCATCCTCTATAGCGCATCTAACGAGAATAAGGAGGAGTGCGAGACTGTGCGTATCAAGGCTGGTGCCGAGGGTGCTCGCTTTGCTCTATTCGCTGCTGAGCCTTTGCGGGAGCCGATTGCTTGGGGTGGTCCTGTAGTGATGAATACCCGCCAAGAGCTGGAACAAGCCTTCGACGAAATGGATAGAGGTACTTTTATCAAGGATAATGCTGCAATGGCCTAAGCCTCTATCGAACAGCGCTTCTCGGGTAGAGGTGTTCTGTAAATAGGTTGAAATGTGAAAGAGGCTACGCAATACCACTAGTTGGTTTGCGTAGCCTCTTTCATATCTGTCGATATTCGCCGATAACTTATCGGAGTCTTAGGATGTCCCCCTCCACTGGTGAGTAGTCTAGAGGTAGGTTGTTGAGCTCATAGAGAGACGACAATTGTATACCATAGGTTTGAGCAATACTATGAATAGACTCTCCTACTTGGATCACGTGCTCGAAGTGAGGTGGAATAGCTCGCTGTAGTTTGCGCTCTAGGTAGATGACATCGCCCTTCTCAAGAGGATAGCCCTCGGGAAGATCATTGTATTTGGTGAGTCGGCGTTCAGAGAGACCTAGCTCTTTGGCTATGCTACTCAGGGAGTCGCCCTCACCTGCAAGCACGTAGTGCAGTCCTGAACTGATATATACCTGACGGATATTGTCGGGAGTAGTGGGCTGCGTGATGGTCTTCTTCTTTGCAGGCTGTGGTGTCGGCTTATCGTAGGTATAGTGTCTGCCAGGGTTGCCAGCGTCTATGAGATACAGGCGATAGTCTTCGATGATCTTGATAAGCTTATTGGCGTAGCCTCGGTCGGTGGCATAGCCTGCTTTTTGTAACCCTCTTGCCCAGCCTTTATAGTCCTTATCATCGAGCCGAAATAGCCCTTGGTAGCGAGGCTGCTGTAGAAACTGACCATGGTCTCTAAAGGAATCCTCAGCTCTGTCGTAGGAGCGAAAGCACTCATTGGGTCGGTCGTCATTGTGAAAAGTACGATTACCACGCCAAGAGCGGTGGCACTTGATGCCGAAGTGGTTATTGGCTTGGGTGGCCAAGGTACTGAGACCAGCACCACTTTCCAGCAATCCTTGGGCTAGGGTGATACTTGCGGGAATGCCATACTCCCGCTGGTTAGCTAGAGCGATATTGGCATAACGCTCCACATATCTATTGTAGGGATTACCACTTCTCGCCACTGGCACGCGCTGGCTTTGGATAGTTGTGGATCTACTGGAGGTTCCACAACTGCTGGAGAGAAGCATGAGGACTACTATGGCAGAGCCCAAAAGAAATTGTCTCGTCATATTATTATTCGTCGTTACGTATAAGTTTTATGGTGTTGCCCTCCCCGCTCGCTATTGGCAGTGTATGGGTAGAGTCAATGGTGAGGCAGTAAGGCAGAGCATTTTCTTTGCCTGCGGCTACCATCCGAGGGTAGTGGTTGCTCTCCTTGATATAGTCTGTGAGCTGATGTCTGTGCGCTTGCCAAAGCTCTACCATCATACGGGAGGTGTCGGTGACAATCTCGTGCGTGGCAGAGAGTTGGTCACAGAGCGCAGCGGCAAAGAGTGCATCTTCCTTGGAAGGTCTCCCTTGCCAGCCTGCGCAGATAGCGAGTACATCTTTGTCGTGACAATACTCCGCTACTGCGGAAAGATTGATAAAAGTACCGATGACAGTCGTATACCCTTCGTTGATAGCTGCCTTGATGGTTCGGGTGCCATTGGTGGTAGTGAAGTAGATTTCGGCTCCTCCGATAGCGTCCTTGGTATATTCTGCGGGGTCATTACCGAACTGTGCAAAAGGGCAGCGTACTACATTCCTTTCGGCACCTACTATTTTCCCTTCAGCTGCGATGCGCTCTGCCTCCTCGATAGTCTCGAGAGGATAGATGGCTTTAGCCCCGTTGTGGAGTGCCGTAATCATAGTAGCAGAGGCTCGGAGTACGTCTATAACCACTGCTACAGTCCCTGGCTGCCTATGGGCAGTCAATAGCTCGGGTGTGAGTACAATATCTATCTTATGTTTCGTATTCATAGACCTGAGAGGTTTTGGAGCACAGAGCTAATCTT
Source organism: Porphyromonas levii (assembly GCF_018206105.1). Lineage (NCBI taxonomy): Bacteria > Pseudomonadati > Bacteroidota > Bacteroidia > Bacteroidales > Porphyromonadaceae > Porphyromonas > Porphyromonas levii. The sequence continues at coordinate 29,559 of NZ_JADRGN010000025.1, read as the reverse complement.
GGCAGTATCTGACATCATCGAGGTGAATTCCCCTACCGTCTCTGTGTAGTGGGTAGGAAAGGCAGGACTCTTGTAGCTCATTTGGCTAGCTTCTTCGCTTTGGAAGGTGCCGTGGACTTCCTTTACCCCTGTTTGCATAACGAGTTCACGGACATTGTCGGGGCGTATGCCTGCGCCTGCCATAATAGATATTCTGCCGCTGGCTAGGCGAACAAGTCGAGCTAGTCTATCTACGCCCTTGGGGGCTGATACCTCTCCGCCCGAGGTAAGGATGCGCTTGAACCCTAGCTGTATGGCTACTTCAAGCTCTTCCTCTAGGTTGCAGGTGCGGTCGAAAGCACGGTGCAGCGTAGCGGGTCTACCTCCACAAGCCTCTATGAGACGAGCATTGGCCTCCTTATTGAGGCGACCGTCCTTGTCCAGTACCCCAAAAGAAAACCCCTGGGCTCCTAAGTCGCGATAGGCTCTGATATCCTCAACCATCACGGCTAACTCGGTCTCGGAGTAGATAAAGTCGCCTCCACGTGGACGGATGATAGGAAATACTGGAATCTGGACAAGCTCTAAGGCTTTCTTAACTGTGCCAAAAGAGGGCGTCGTGCCCCCTTCTGGCAAGGCTGCGCATAGCTCTACCCTATGCGCTCCACCTGCTTCTGCCGCTATGGCAGAGGGGACTGAGTTGATACAAACTTCTATTGTAATCATTTTACTTATATCTATTAAGGATGTCGTTGAGGCTCGTGAGCTTCAGCTCCTTTAGTGTCGTTTGAGCTGTAATATCGGGATGAGTAATCACGATAGTATAAGAGCGGTTGGGGAGGATATCGCAGAAGTTGTCACTGTATTGCGCTCCTTGCCAAGGGCTTTCGATAAATAAATCCTTGATAAGATAGGGACTCCTTATGGTGAGTTCCAACCTCCCTTGACTTGCTTGGGCAGATACCTCTGGCGTACTCTGCTCCAGAAGCATCTCTTTAGGCTTAACTGGGTAGTAGACTTGGCGCGCAAGGTGTTGCCCATTCTGGTTGGTGAGCGTCAGCTCTAGGTACATCTGCTTTTGTGGGAGGGAGTCGGTGAGCTTCGTAACCAGGGTACTAAACGGGCTGGCTACGGGTGTGAAAGAAAGCTGGGTGCCCCACAGCTCCTTGCCCCTATAGTCATAACCCTTAACTGAGACTTGAAGCGGGGCTAAGTTTTTAGTAATATGGTCTGAAGCGATCCATAGCTCCAGCTCGTCCCCTCGCTCTACAAGGTCTATGATATATGGTGCATAAGCCTCCCGAGCATAGTAGTGGAGCGCCTTGTGGTTGCCCCAATAGTCTACACTCGACCAGCTAACGGTGGGCCATACATCGTTGAGTTGCCAATAGAGCGAGCCCATATTCATGGGGAAAGCTCTGCGAATAGCCCTGATGGCATACGCTATGCCGTGTCCCTGAAGTAGCTGACCGACATAGATATAATCGGAGAAAGCCGTGGGCACTGGGTAGTCGCGCTCCATGTAGTCGGTAATCCGCTGATTGCCAGTAAAGGATCTCTGCCTATTCTTGAGTATTGGGCTGTGAATGGAGAGGGTGTCTAGGTCGTATCCGGGAGCGAAACTCTGGATCGTTTTTATTTCTGGGAAAGCTTGGAAACCATACTCACTAGCAAAGCGCCCGGGGTTGATATCAAACTCCTCGAAGCGCTTCCCGCCAAACCAGACTCGCCAATTGTGGGCGTCTCCACTACGGAAGCTCTCTGGGATGCCCCAGTTGGAGCTGAGGGGAGAACCGTCTATGTACTGCACGTGTGGTACGAGTACATTAAGCTCGTTTGGGATAAAACCCTTGAAGAAATCATCGTAGTCCCTCAGCATCTGTGCATACTGCACATCTGTATAGCCGTATTTCGGCTTCCAGCCCCAGTGCTTTAGCCCTTCGCGAACCTCGTTATTACCGCAGATGAGAGCGAGTGAGGGGTGATTGCGGATACGCTGAAACTGACTCCTAAGTTCCAGAGCAACGGACGCCCTAAAGGCGATGTCATTGGGATAGGCAGTGCAAGCAAAGGGAAGGTCTTGCCATACTAGGATGCCGTACTTATCGGCAAGAGCGTAAAACTCCTCGGTCTCGTAGATGCCGCCTCCCCATATTCGGAGCATGTTGAAGTGTAAAGGAAGGATATCCTCTCTGAATATATCCTCCAGCGACCTGCCCCCTCCGCCAAATCGCCTATCGTGCGGGAGGTAATTGGCGCCCTTAGCATAGAAAGGTCTATTATTAACGATAAAGGAGAAGGCTTGACCTATGCTGTCCTTGCTGAGGTCAAGTCGGATCTCCCTAATACCGAAATGAGTGGTGTCGTTTACCGCAATCCCCTCTATCTCTACTTCCCTAATCAGCTGATACAAGTGCTGTTCGCCCCAGCCGTTGGGTTGCCACAGCATTGGTTTACTTACTATAAAAGAGCCATCTTCATTCTCTTCTACCCTCCGCCCAAGTGGGTCTATCAGTTTCAGGGCACGTGGATTGCAGGTGTTGTCGCTCACTGTTACCCTAGCTTGCTTTGCCTCTCCATTTTCGTCCCATTCTATCGTACTCCTTATATATAGGTCATCTAGTTGCCCTGTGTCTATAGGAGAGAGTGTTATGGGGTGCATCACGCCCATGGATATCATCCGTGGTCCCCAATCCCAACCATAGTGGTAGGGGGCGGTACGTACGAAAGGGCTGTATTTGATTTCCGTACGGTCGTTATCGGCGGGGTACATAAAACCATTGGCGAGGTACATAGCATGCGCTTTGCGTGTAGGTGAGAGGAGCCTCAGTACTAGCCGATTCTCTCCAGCTCTTAAGTGCTTAGAGACTATGATATTGTGCTTGGTAAAGAAATTGTCGATACTTTCAACCAGAGCCCCATTGATATACACTTCGGCAAAAGTATCCACCCCATCGAGCGTTAGTTGGTAGTGCTCATGGCGGGCGAGTTCGGTACTGTCGATGTCGAAAGACGTTACATAGAGCCAGTTGTTATCACTTACCCACTGCACGGAGTCCTCATTACTTCCAATGAAGTGGTGTGGTAGTGCGCCCGCCGCTATAAGTGTACCTTGTACCGTTCCCGGTAGTTCTGCTTGGTAAGTCGTAGTGTCGCCATCCATCTGTAGTGTGAAGTGGCGCAGCACCTGTACTCTCGTCTGTCCCTGAAGTCCTCCCGGTAGTATCATAAGTAGCGTGGCGAGAAGCCACCTTGCCCTAATCGTCAAAATCCTTGCCATTATCTAATAAAACGCTATTCCGCCCGCACTGACAAAGGTAATAAAAATGCGCTGATTGTACGATATAGAAGAGGGGAGCATAAAATATGGTAGTTTGTTTTGCAAACTACTAAATTGTTTGTATCTTGCGCCTGGAAGGCAACGTCGCCTCCCCTTAGTAAATATTGTTATGATTAAGAGAACATGGATGGTATTAGTAGCTCTGCTACTTGGGGTTGCCAGTGCATCGGCTGGTGATGTAAAGAAAAACTTCGACCTTGATAGCTCGCCAAGGATTATTGAAGTGAGTAGTGCAATAGATGTGGAGGTGATATCCTCCAATCGGAATATGATGGAAGTGGTGGGTAGTGCCAAGGCTTTGAAGCAATTTGAATATTCCCTCAGCAAAGGCAAACTAGTCTTGAAGCGCAAGACGAAGCTCTTCGATAACCTCGTATCTGGAAAGATAGAAATCAAGCTCTACATCACGGGGGTAAAAGATATTGTTTCTATCGAGGCATCGGGTGCTTCAGCGGTTGAGCTTGAGAGTAATGTACCACTTGCTTTGCGCACACTTGATATTTCTGGAGCTAGTAAGATCTCTATCGAAGGACAGGTGCGGATTTTTGGCGCTGACGTTTCGGGAGCAAGCAAGTTGGACTTCGAAGGCTCCGCTCAAGAGATGATTCTAGATCTATCGGGCGCTTCTCGTGCTGAGGTTGATGTGTTATCCGTAAACGAACTATCCGTGGATGTCTCCGGAGCAAGTGGCATGGAGCTTACTGGGAAGGTAAGACGACTAGTGGCCGATGTGTCAGGCGCATCTAGGCTCGATGCCCAAGAAGCCGTCATCGAGGCTGCTTCTCTCGAAGCTTCTGGTGCCAGTCGTATTACTGCTAAGCCCATCAAAGTGGAGCACAGTAGCGCTACGGGAGGCTCGTCTATCCGTCAGTAAATTGTGACTTATGCCAATAAAAGAGTGGCTACACGTGATCGAACCAATCGCGTGTAGCCACTTCTTAGTTATACGGAGTCTATAGTTACTTATAGAGGTAGCGCTTGATACTTTGCTTTGGAGTCTTCTCAAACTCTCCCTCAAGTAGCTCTATGGCATTGATCTGAGCAAATGCTGCAATCGCTTGATTGACTGTCTTACGATTATGGTTCATAACTTCCAGAATCTGCTCCTCGGTAGTATGCCCTGCCTTACTTAGCCCATCCCTATCAATAGCGAGTATCGCCACGATTTTCTTGTCGCGCTGTACTACGATGGCATCATTTACAAAAGGTTGCATAGATAGCTTAGCCTCTATCTCCTCAGGATAGATGTTCTGACCATCGGGTCCCAATAGCATTGCCTTGGAGCGCCCCTTTAGGAAGATGCAATCGCCCTCGATGTACCCAAGGTCGCCCGTATGCATCCAGCCGTCCTCGGTGAAGAGCTCCTCAGTGGCCTTGGGATTCTTGTAGTATCCTTTGCATACATTTTCTCCCTTCACCTGTACCTCGCCTACCATTTTCCCCTCTATTCTCTGAGGATTGTCTATACGTACCTCCTCTATCTTATGCAGAATATGCCCTGAGGACTGGCGTTTGAATATCCTGTGGTTGGAGTACGAAATTATTGGTGAGCACTCGGTCATACCGTAACCAACGGTCACCGGAAAGCCTATGCTCAGGAGGAAAGACTCCACCTCGCTATTTAGGGCAGCGCCACCTACAATAAACTCCTGGATATTGCCGCCAAGTGCGTCAATGAGAGATTGGCAGATGCGTTGTTTCACCTTGCCTCTAATAATAGGGATGTTAAGAGCTAGCTTAATCTTGGGGTCGTTGAGCTTTGGCTGCAAAACGTTCTTATAAATCTTCTCTAATATTAGTGGCACAGAGAGAACCAAATTGGGCTTTACGTCCTTTAGCCCCTTGCTCAGGATATGTGGCGTAGGCTTGGAGCCTAGTATATACACATGGGCACCTTCTGCCTGAGGTAGTAAGAAGTTGAAAGCACAGCTATAGGCATGGGCATTGGGGAGGAAGCAAAGCATCTTATCGCCTCTGGTAACCAGTTTGGAGTCGATACCAAATTGGACGTTGGCAATGAGGTTATTCGCTGTTGCCATTACCCCTTTGCTAAATCCCGATGTCCCCGATGTGTAGCTTATAAGCACTACTTCCTCATTGCTCACCTCGGGATATTGTACATCCGCCTTGGTAAATCCATTGGGATACCTTTCAGCAAATAGAGCTTCCGCATCTGTGTCTTGGGCAAGTGCACTGGTGCTCAATGCCTCTACGGTTTTCAGTGTCTTAACTCCGAAAACGCCAGTCACCATAGGGTGTGCTTCAGGCGATAGCGAACGTTCGTGCTCCTCTCCGACAAATACGAGTTTGCTTTCGCTATGTGCGATGATGTGTTGGATATCATCGGCATGAAACTGAGGTAGAATAGGCACAACTACTGCGCCGTAAGTGACAATGCCCATCCAGGTCATACACCACTCTGCACAGTCTTTGCCAATCAATGCTATCTTATCCCCTTTCTCTATTTGGTTATGCTGGAGCATCAGATGTACTTTTGCTATCCATTGAGCCATCTCAGCATAAGTGTAACCTTTCTTCTCCTCGTAATTACTAAATACGGGTAGCTCCCAATGCTCTTGGTACTTACTACCCATGAACTGAACAAAATTCTCAGATATCATAGATATATATTGCACATATTCAAAAATTATGTGCAAACTTATCAAGAAAATAGCAAACAGCCAAAACCGAATCTCGGTCGGAGCTAATTGTTTGAGCCATAGGAAATAAAGTGAAGACGTAAACTACCCAAATTTTTCTCTAGGAATAAATAAATTTATTTGTACAGATAAATATTTTTATTCCTAGAGAAAAATAAATTTATTCCTAGGAATAAATTTTGCTCCTTGGGCGAGCCACGACATGTACGAGTGCTAACCGTTATGGATAGTACTACGTATACATGGTTGTTGCACGAAAGGAATGCTGTAGTTTGCTACGTATAACAGTCTCTATTTGTTGGCGTGGGAGGGTAGGTTGAGGGCAAATAAGCAAAGGGCTATGCGGCACAACGAATTCAGTCGGTGTCGCATAGCCCTTATGGTAGTGTAAGGGTTGGCTCTAATGGCTTGCCCTTTTAGTTGTATAGATAGCGCTTGATGCTTTGTTTTGGAGTTTTCTCGAAGTCCCCTTCGAGTAGCTCGAACATAGCTACTTGAGCGAAAGAGGCAATAGACTGGTTGAGGAGCTGTCTATTCTCTTCCAGTATTTTCTCTATTTCCTTATCGTTATTGCGCCCTGCTTTCTCTAGCGCAGCCCGATCAATGGTGACGATAGCGACATTTTTCTTCCCCTCACGCTGGACCACTATGGCCTCGTTCATAAATGGGAGCATAGCTATCTTTGCCTCAATCTCCTCAGGGTAGATATTTTGTCCATTAGGGCCGAGTAGCATCGCCTTGGACCTACCGCGGAGGTACACAAAGTCCTTCTCGATATATCCTAGATCGCCAGTCTTCATCCAGCCGTCTTCGGTAAATAGTTCAGAGGTTGCCTTTTCGTCTCTGAAATACCCTATGCATACATTTTCGCCCTTTATCTGAATCTCACCCACACGCTTGCCCTCAATCTCCTGAGCATCGGCAATGCGCAATTCCTCTATCATGTGCAGCACTTTTCCGCATGTGCCAGGGGTGTAGTCTTTGGGCTTGCAGTAGCTAACGAGAGGAGCACACTCGGTCATGCCATATCCCACAGTTATTGGGAATTTTATCTTGTATAGGAAGTCCGCAATCTCACTATTAAGCGCTGCGCCACCTACAATAAAGCTGTGGAGATTACCGCCCAGCGCATCGATCAGAGCCTGGCGGAATTTCTTGAGAACCGTTTGGCGAAGGATAGGGGTATTGAGGGCAATCTTTACCTTCGTGCTACTGAGTTGGGGCGCGAGCACACTCTTATATATCTTCTCTAGTACAAGAGGAACAGAGAGGATGAGCCGAGGACGAACCTCTTTGAGCGCCTTGAGCAACACCGTAGGCGTAGGCTTTTGCCCTAATATGTAGACATGGGCACCTACACGAAGGGGGAGTAGGAAGTTGAAAGCGCAACTATAGGAGTGTGCATTGGGAAGGAAGCAGAGGAGGTTGTCGCCCCTACTTTGCATGTCTTGGGTGAGGGAAAAGACGATATTGGCAGCCAGGTTGTTGGCGGTTGTCATCACGCCCTTGCTAAATCCTGCAGTGCCTGAGGTGTAGCTGATAACCATCAGTTCCTTATTATCTACCTCGGGGAAGTGGATATCGTCGCGGGTAAATTTATTGGGGTATTTTGCTTGGAAGATAGCCTCAATATCTGTGTTACTTGCTATCGGAGAGAGGCAAAGATGGTCTACAGGTTTGAGGTCCTCGATGCCAAATACGCCTACTGTATTGGGTATTTCCTCTCGGGTGAGCATCTTTAGATGCTCAGACCCAGCAAATACTAGTTTGCTTTGGCTATGGTTGAGGATATGGATGATATCACTGCGATGAAAGTCGGGGAGGATGGGAACCACTACGGCGCCGTATGTGGCAATGCCCATCCATATCATGCACCACTCTGCACAGTCTTTACCAACGAGTGCTACATGGTCGCCCTGTTGGATGCCATTATGCTCCAATAGGAGATGTACTTTGGTGCTCCATTGCGCCACGTCGGCGACGGTGAAGGTCTTTGCCTCCTTATAATTGGTGAACGCAGGCAATGCCCAATTTTCACGGAATACCTGCTCATACATCTTTACGAAATTCTCTTTTATCATACGCTAGTCCTATTTAATTAAGTTCGTATTGAACAAATGTACCTATTTGCTGTCAATTATCAATAAAACTGTGACTATGGAGTCTCGTTTTACCTTGTGTCTGTTGTAACGTTATCTCATGTCGGAGATAAATTGGTATCTTACGCCAGAAACTGGGGAACACTCGGTTATATACTTGTCTAACTCAATAGTTGTACGATGAAAAAGTTACTTGTTGGTTTATTGTTTCTAATGGTGGGGGGGATGCCCTCGTTTGCCCAGAAGAAGATGATGTACGGAGTGGTCACGCAAATTGACACCTCCAAATTGATTTACTATTACATATATAGTTTTAATGAAGCAGAGCGGGAGGGAAAGGCTCGTATGGTGCTGCAAGTCGGCGATAAGCTCCAACGCTTCTCATCTATGGAGAATTATTTGAGCGACTCCCTAGCACTTACCTTTAATAATGAGCCACAGGATACAAAGCTACTACTTCAAAGAAGCATGGAGCTCCGCAGAAGTCTGGATTTTAGAGGGGATGTTCGGTGGGTTCTTTATACTAATTATCCTATCGGGAAGCGCAGCATTACGGATAGGGTCTTTATGGATCGTTTCCTGACGGAGGAGAAAGACGTACCCCCTGAGTGGCAGTTGGTAGATGAGCAAAAGGAGATAGCCGGTCGTCTTTGCTCCAAAGCGACGACTACACTCTATGGAAGAAAGTGGGTGGTATGGTACTCTGAGAAAGAGAGTCGTCCGGATGGCCCTTGGCTATTGAGAGGACTTCCAGGAGTGGTCGTACTTGCTGAAGATAGCACAGGGGACTTCTCTTTTGAGCTCTATAAGATAGAGCACCGTTCTACACCTATATTGTATGGTGTGAGGGACTACTTCAAAGCCAGCAGAAATGATGTGCTCAAGGCGATGAAGAGGTACTATGACAATATGGCGCAGTATGTTGCCGCAACCGCTGCAGGACAGCAGACATCGGATTTGCCTAAGACAGATCCTATAAACTACAACCCTCTTCGTAAAATCAAAGAGTAGTTAGGATACTTTTAATACGTGAAAATAGACTAGAGTTTATTTTGTATTATGAACTTGTTGAGAGAATAAAATAAATTTGTACATTGCCATCGCAAGTTCGATACTTGCATGTTTGTTTAATCTTTTAATTTCATATTTTTGTTATGAAGATAAAAAAGAGAAAAGTGTTTGGCACGTTTGCGCTTTTAATTATTGGGACAGGGGTCGCTCTAGCGTCCGCGGGCTATCAGACTTCATGTGGCAAGCGTGTTATGGGTCCAGATATGGAGTTCTTTGAGACTCCCTATGAATGGATGGAATTTGTGCGTGAATTAAATGATATCCATTGTGGGGTACATGATATTGAGGGCGTATGGGATGGAGAGCCATACATCATAGTTGAATGATGATGTATAACAAACCTTTAGTAGTGTCTTCGGGCGCTACTAAAGGTCATTTTGTTTTTAGTATGGTAAAAAAAATAGTTGTTGGTCTCTTATTCCTGATTGTTATCGGGCTTCCTACTAATGCTCAGAAAAGAGTAATGTTTGAGAGAGTTAGCCAAATTGATACTTCCAAACTCATCTACCACTATATTTATACATTTAATGACAAGGGAAAGGAGGAGAAGGCGCGGATGGTGCTACAAGTTGGGGATAAGATTCAACGCTTCTCTTCTATGGAGAATTATTTGACTGACTCACTTGCGCTTGCATTTAATAATGAGCCACAAGATAAAAAAATCATAATGACCAAAATGAATGAGAATATTCGTAAGGTGGATTTTAGAGGGGATGTTCGGTGGGTACTTTACACTAATTATCCTACTGGGAAGCGTAGCATTACGGATAGGGTCTTTATGGATCGTTTTCTGACTGAGGAGGAAGAGGTACTCCCTGAGTGGCAGTTGGTGGATGAGCAAAAGGAGATAGCCGGTTGTCTTTGCTCCAAAGCGACGACTACCCTCTATGGAAGAAAGTGGGTGGTATGGTACTCTGAGAAAGAAAGCCGTCCGGATGGTCCTTGGCTATTGAAGGGTCTTCCTGGGGTAGTAGTCCGCGCAGAGGATAGTACTAGGAACTTCTCCTTTGAACTCTATAGGATAGAATGGCGTTCTGTTCCAATATTATTCAGAGATAAAGACTACCTCAAAGCCAGTAGAAATGATGTGCTCAAGGCAATGAAAAGATTTTATGACAATCGTGCGCAGTATGTTGCCGCAACTGCTGCTGGACAGCAGACATCGGATTTGCCTAAGACAGATCCTATAAACTACACCCCTCTCCGTAAAATCAAAGAGTAGGTAATGCGGCTTGAGTCCATTCTAATTCTCTTGTACTGGTTCTTGTGCTGTCCTGTAATATATGCCCAAGAGCCTGTGGCTGTGGTGTATAGTGGGCTGGTATTGGATGCCAAGAGCAATGAACCGGTTAGTAATGCTATCGTGCTCCTCCTGTCGGAGCGTGGAAGTTCGGACGGGAAGCAGGATCGTATAGCTTTTGGAAGCACAGCTAATGATGGGAGGTACAGTATCCGTGTGTCTGGTAAGAAGCGCCCCAACCTATTGGAGGTGCGTCTCATGGGTTATAAAAATCAGCGCATAAGTCTTGGTGTTACGACAGGAGAGCAGCCTATCTATCTAGAGCCTGATAGCGAGGAGCTGCCAGAGGTGGTCGTGCTCGGAACTCCCATTGTCTCCCGAGGAGATACTGTCACTTACCGAGCATCTGCCTTTATCACCAGTAACACTTACTCGGCAGAAGACTTGATGAAACGGCTCCCAGGGGTTAGTGTGGATTCGCGGGGAATAATAAGCTACATGGGGGATCCGATAAGTGGTGTCTATATAGAGGGTTTGGATCTGGTTGCTAATAATTACCAGACTGCAACACGTATCATAAAGGCGGAAGATATTTCAGCCATCGATGTCATGGAGCGCTTTCAGAAGAAGAAAGTACTCAGGGGAGTGGAAGAGGGCGATGGCACTATGCTTAATATCCGACTCAAGAATAACACAATGCTGACACCCTCGGGCGAGGTGATGGTCGGTGGAGGTGTATTGGAAGAGCAAGGGTTGGTGCATAGCTTAGGGGCTAATACGCTTTTGGTAAATAAGCGAACGCAGATACTCGGAGCCGGTATATGGGATACGTCTACGGCGCAGGATAGTGAGTCTATCGGTATCAAGAAGAGTGTCTCCAGTACTTCTGCACGTGCTTTTGGCGGGAATGCCCTTACGTCGTATAGTGATAAATCTCAGGCACTTTCCCAAGTAGATATATTGGGTACACTAAATCAGATTCTCGTACTGAAGGAAGATGTAACTGTCAAGTACAATATTGGCTATGGCTTCAAGAGTACATCTGGTAGACGGGGAAAGGAGAGTTTCCTAGCTGATAAGGGGGACTACCTACACTTTACAGAGGAGCGCACAAATCGCATTGAGGGTCATCTTGCACGTGCTCAGCTCAATTATACCGAGAACTCTACCCAACGGTATCTAATGAATACCCTGACAGTCGAAGGGGATTGGGCGCAGGGTACGCATAATCTATTCAGAGGAGAGGAGATTCTAGAGGAGGCAAGGGCAAACGAGTATAGACTCGACAATAACTTCAGCCTCGCAAGTCGACAAGGGGGTAACACCACGACCCTAGAGGGGCGAGTGAGCTACAGGAAGCTCCCTCGGCTCATCTTTGAAGTCCCAAGAGGTAGGTATGCTTATCGCCAACATATCTATGGCAGTGATTTGAACTCCTATACCAGAGCCAGCTATGGGTGGGGCTTGGGTGGTCTATATAGTATTTGGGGAACTGTAGAGCTAGACGGTCGTCTGGAAGATATCGGACTCGTTTCTGGGACAAAGGCAGAGGGAAGGAGTGTAGACGGTGGCAGGTTACAGGTGAGTAGCGCCCCAACACTTAGTTATAATGCTCCTCACCTCAAGTGGTCTATAAGTGTGCCCCTGCAATTCAATTATCTCTTTTATCGGTTTCAGGATATTACCTATACCCCGCAAAGCATAAGGCGAGGTGTCCTTAGCCCCGGTGTGTTGGCAAAGCTGAGCTATCGTCCCTCGCCCCTTTGGTATTTATCTTGGAATGGGAGGTATACCCGAAACAATCTCTCGGAGATTACCGATTATCTATTAGGGAGTTATCGCACATCGTTCGACCAAGTCAACACTCGGGCAGAGGTTGTCGAACCGGAGCGTAATACCCTAAGTGCCGCTCTGAATATTGAATATAGGCAAGCCATAAGAGCCATATTTGGGCGCCTGAGACTATCTGCTATTCGGACTATAGATAATAAAATAGTGTCACGGACACTAGAGGGGACGGCAAAGTTGTCTGCCCAAGTAGCAGGTAAGCAGATGAGAGACTTTATCGGCGGAGAGGTATATCTATCTAAGCAGTTTGCTGCCCTCAAGAGCGTGGTCTCTATCTCTGCCGATTACGCCTATACTTCCTATCCAATGATTATAGCAGGGCAACTCAATAAGCTATCGTCTCAGAGTATGGGTGGTCGTTTGGAATTCATCAGCAGCCCTCTATCCTGGCTGGAGCTTTCTATATCTGTTTCACGAAGGGAAGACCTCAATAGGAGTAGTTTTGGAGCATTCAATCTTGGAGAGTGGAAGGTAAAAGGTGGAGTAACTTGTTCGTTCTTCGAGAGGTGGTCGGCGGGAATATCGGGTGACTATACTGCTGTGTCTGAAGCTGGTATTAACCGCAACCAATCTTTCGCACTACTTATGGGAACTATTACCTATCGCTACAAGCGCTTAAGGGTTGAGCTAAAGGGGGATAACCTGCTCAATACCCAAGCAATATATCAATCCCTAGTTACAGATGTGGATAGGTATTCCAATTACTTTGTGCTTAGACCTCGGCAGATAATGCTGAGCGGATACCTGAAATTCTAAAGCGAGTGTCAGCACTCTCCTTAGGTGTTTTGGGGAAGGTTATGTATATTTTGAGGTCTCCTGAGAAAAGGGTAACTTTGTGAATATTATACATAGATAAATAGGATGAATTCTCAAGATATAGAAAAGGATTTGGTGGTCAAAAGACATCTAGGCTTCGGGGCGCGCTCTAGCTGTGCCTGCTCTAAAGCTCGGGGGTATGCCACCAATCTAGAAAGCAAACTGAATGTATCGGACTATTTCTGCGATCTCCCTGTTGGTTGCAATGCTTCCGACTTTGTAGAAGTACAGTTCAAGAACACCCGTAAGGGCTATTTCCTCAATAGCCTAAAGCTAGATCTCCACAAAGGGGATATCGTTGCGGTAGAGGCAATGCCGGGGCATGATATTGGGGAGGTGACGTTGACCGGGAAGTTGGTAGAGCTCCAAATGCAAAAGACGCGCTATCGTCACCCCAATGGAGAGCCTCGCCGTGTTTATCGTATTGCCAAGCCTGCCGACTTGGAGAAGTATGAGCAGGTGAAGCAGCTAGAACATCCGACGATGATTGAGAGCCGTAAGATTGCTGAGTCATTGGGTCTAGACATGAAGATTGGCGATGTAGAATACCAAGGCGATGGGCAGAAAGCCATCTTCTACTATATAGCCGAGGGGAGAGTAGACTTCCGACAACTTATTCGTAGACTTGCTGAGGCGTTCCACATCCGTGTGGAGATGAAGCAAATCGGTGTTAGACAAGAGGCGGGAAGAATAGGTGGTCTGGGTCCATGTGGTAGGCAGCTATGTTGCTCTAGCTGGATGACTAGCTTCGTTTCGGTGGGCACCAATGCTGCGAGACTCCAGGATCTCTCACTCAATCCTCAGAAACTCGCAGGTCAGTGCGCTAAGTTGAAGTGTTGCCTTAATTACGAAGTAGATACTTATTATGAGGCTCAGCAACAGATGCCTCATCGCTCTATCGAGCTCCGGACAAGCGTGGGCGACTACCGTTATATGAAAGCCGATATATTGGCAGGGGAGATTACCTACCTCCCCAAGGTACGTGACCGTCGAGAGATAAGCGAACCGATTACCATTACTCGCGATAGGGCACTCGCGATTATTCAGCAAAACAAGCAGGGGATGATACCTTTCAATCTCCAGTTCGATAGCGAGGAGATGATAGACCTTCCCGCTAAAGTGCCTAACGATTTGCTCTCTCAGAGTAGCATGAACCGCTTCGATGAAGAACGAAAAGGCAATAGGCGCAAGAAGAAACAGCGTAACGGCAATAATAATAGTGCCAACAACAATAAAGGCAAGCAAACAGAACCCGTACAGAATAGCCCAGATGCACACAATGAAGAGCTTAAGAGGGCTGCAAGGGAAGGTGCTTCACGTAGGCGTCGCCGACCAAATACCGCAGAGGGTGCTGGGGGAGAGGAGCGAGCTAGAAGGCGTACCAATCCACGGCGAAACCGAAAGGGCGGAGAGCGTTCGGAGGAATAGCCATGGAGGGAAGGCGCACACTACTTCTCACTGTCTTGCTCCTGCTCTTTGGTTGTATCGGTTGCAAAAGAGTGGGGGGCACCTATCAGTACTTCGAGATGATAGAAGATAGAGGATGGTCGTCGGATAAAGAGGTCTTCTTTAGTTCTGCCGAGCTAAAGCCCAATGCCCTTTACAATGTCAGTCTTGTGCTGAGGCTTGATAGGGATATCACTTACCGTACTATCCCAATAGGGATAACCTTCGAGACGCCCAATAGAGAGCTGAAAACGCGAGTGGTACAGGTCCCCATAAACCGAGTAAAAGGGGATAAGAGCGGTTACAATATCTTCGAGCAAAAGACCGTCCTAGAGCAAGGCGTACAATTCCCCAGCCAAGGGGTCTACTCGTATAGCCTGCGGCATCTCTCTACAGACTCCATTATACCAGGAGTGGTAGAGGTGGGGCTCCTAATCGAACCCGCAAGTAGATAAGACGCAGAAGGTATGGGGATAGTTTTTCGACAGAGCTTTAAGGGGACTATTATTAATCTTATAGGGGTCGGGATTGGCTTTATCACTACTTTCTTTGTCGTGACTGAGCTCCTTACCCCTGAGGAGATTGGTCTCACCAGAGTGCTTGTCGAAGCGGCGACTCTGGTGGGTGGCTATGCCCTATTGGCTACCAATAGCTCAGCCATACGCTATTACCCCTATTTCCGTACTACGGACGGCAAAGATGGCGGTTTCCTTAGGCTCTTACTCATTATCCCTTTGATTGGGATCCTTATCTTTGGAGCTCTTTATCTATTTTTACGGGCACCATTGGTGCACTTCTTTGCACCTAAGAGCGGAGGGGTAGATCTCTTCCAGAACTACTACTATGTAGTACTTCCGCTCATGCTCTTCATTACCTACCAAACCGTGCTCGAGGTCTACTGTAGCCTCCGGCAAAGGATAGCTATCCCCAAACTGAGCCGAGAGGTTATTCTTAGGCTCCTTCTTCTATTTGCCTATCTCGTATATGGGTTTGGCATGTTGGACTTTCGGGGTTTTATCGCCATCTTCGTGCTCTCCTATGGGGTGATGATGGGGGTTACCCTCCTGTATAGTTTCAGAATAGCCCCAAATGCCTTAGGCGCCCCAATCGTAATACCAGAGGGAAAGGTCCAACGCGACTTTCGAAATTATACCCTCTTTACAGTGCTCAGTGCCATGGGCAGTAGCATAGTACAGCGGCTGGATCTATTTATGGTCTCCTCCGAATTGGGCATGGCATCTGCGGGCGTCTATACCATCGCATTCTTTATTGTGGCGGTGGTGGAGATGCCATCACGTTCGCTCAGCGCTATGTCTGCTCCTCTCGCCTCCGCCGCTATCCACAGTGGAGATTACCGTGAAGTCAACCGCATATTCCGAGAGGTGTCAAATAACCAACTCCTGATAGGTTCAGCCCTATTACTGCTTATCTGGATCAATGTAGGGACTATATTCTGGGTCATTCCCAATAGCGCAGTCTATATCCAGGGGAAGTGGGTTATCTTCTTCCTCGGTCTAGGAAAGCTGGTCGATTTATCCTTCAGCTTTGGCAATGCTATACTCCGATACAGCAAGTATTATTTCTGGACACTTGCCTATACTATCATTGTGATGGTCGTCACCATTCTCCTAAATCTCTATTTCATAGAGTACTGGGGAATAACTGGTGCAGCCATAGCTACGATGATTACTTTCGTTATTAGTTACACTTTCCAGCAATTGGTGCTGTGGCGTAAGATGCAAGTTACCCCCGTAAATTGGCAGATGGTAAGGATTATAGTTCCCTACGGCTTACTTCTGGGAGTAGACTATTTGTTGCCCCACTGGGGGCATCCTATCCTCGATAGTATGTGGAGGACGGGAGTAATTGGTATATTTGGCTGGCTAATGATGCGGCGTGAGGAGACTTTCCGACGACTCATGAGCCAAATAGGAGATTCAGTCACAAGGATAATCAGAAAGCTATGAGTAAAGATGGGACAAAGGAGGAGGTAAGAAAAGGGATTACGTTATTGCCTTTGGGTGGGATAGCCTGCCGCATCCGCACTATTTCTTCGATGATTCATATCGCTAGGGAGTACAATCGCCCGCTAGAGATACTTTGGCGTACCGATGATTATATGCCGGTCTCTACAGATCGTCTCTTTACGCTGAAGCCTGGTCTTATCTCCGATAATGTGACCATGCGGCCAATGGGATGGACAGATGCCCTTCTGAATACTCCGCCTATGCCCTGCAACTTCTTCCTGAGTTTCCCCTTTGTCGCACTTGGCTACGATAAAGTACTTGGCCCTAAGCGTGTCGAATATATGATAGCGCATGAGCGGGCAGAGCTAGATGACCTATTCAGAGATACAGAAAAGTCTATACTCATTGCTACAGGCGATGGACTGGGACGATTCCTAGGCATGTACGACATATTGGAAGCGACAGTGGAGGTCAATAATGTACTTCTCTCGAGCATGGCTAGTTGGGAACGCCGAATGGTAGGGGTGCATATCAATCGTCGGATCAATCCGCAGACCACTTACAGCGAAAGCCCAATAGAGCTATTTATCCGCCGTATGCAAGAAATGATAGAGGCAGATAATGAGATCTCTTTCTTTATCGCTACCACCTCCAAAGACGAACGTGAGCGTCTTGCCACAATATTCCACGAACGCGTCTTCGTGCCTCATAGCGTAGCTGATCCGCACACCGTAAAGGGCGTGATACAATCTTTCGGAGAGCTCTTAGCCCTCTCGCACACAGAGCGAATCCTCACCACGCCTGGAAGTAATTATGCCAAAGTGGCATCGGAGATAGGTGGTCTCCCACTCGAAACGCTCAGTATATACTCCTCAAAATAAGGATTCCTAATGTGGTGTCCAAAGGGTGTGCTGAAGGTGACCTTTGGCACTCTGTGGTGTGCCATAATCCTAAGTACGAGGTGCTAAGACAGAGACGAAGTGGTCGTACCCACTTACGTGACCGATGCCGAATAACGAATGCAATATTGAAGTTTAGACTTTATACCTCCTCTATTGCTGCCTATCCGATAACCCAACAATACTAACCCCTTGACCTGCCTCTACTAACTAGTTGACCATTTAATATATACTAATTGACCAATTTAATATATATCAAATTGGTCAATTAGTATATATTAATCTAGTCGTTTAGTATATATTAAATGGTCATGCCTGATAGGTCTCCGTTTCAGGCTTGATAGCGAGCTGGTTTGGTCGAGATGTAAATGGAGGTGGTTGGGGGTGTATCGATGGGTAATGTACAATGGGTAATAGTTTGATTGATGGCGGATTATCAGGGTTGGAAGGTGATAATGTAGTGCGGAGATTGATTGTGCTTATTCTTTTCTAATGTATGCCAAATAATTGGTAAATTTGTGGACAATGGATTGAGCATATCCGAGGTTACATGGGGATGAGATATTTTGATCGAGATATTAGTTGGCTTGCTTTTAATAAACGGGTGTTGATGGAGGCACTCGATAAGAGCGTACCTATATACGAGAGGATTAGCTTCCTCTCCATCTTCTCTTCCAATCTCGAGGAGTTTTATCAGGTGCGTGTCGCAAGGGATAGAGCAGTTATCTCTCGGGAGAAAAGTGGGGGAGATAAAGATAAGACGGATCAAAAACGGGCTGACCTCAGAGAGCTAACCGACGAGGTAAAGCGGCAAGAGGAGCTCTTTCGCTATGCTTGGGAAGATGTAATGGTATCTGACCTGCGTGAGGTAGGAGTGGAGGTATTCACTGATGCCACGGAGTTCAAAGGGGAGGTACGGACATTCGTTGATCGTTACTTCGATGAGGAGGTGTTCCCCTTTCTGCAGCCAGTGCTCTTGAGTCCCGACTTGGTGAAGGTGTTTATAAGAGATAAGCGTATCTACCTATGTATACATCTCCGTCGACTTGCGGATAGAGCTAGGAGGTTGTATGTGATCAAGCTACCCTTTACCAAGGTGCCTCGGTTTATCTCGTTGCCTAAGCATAAGGGGCATTATGCTTACACCTTTGTTGATGAGGTCGTTCGAGCTAATCTTGAGAAAATATTCCCAGGCTTCGAGGTATTGGGGTCGTATAGTTTCAAGGTATCTCGAGATGCGGACCTAGAAATAGAAGAAGGGGGACAGCATTTGGCAAAGAACCTAGAGGAGATTATTGCCAAGCGCAAGACAGGTGCGGTGACACGCTTTCAGTTTGACGATATGATGCCGGCGGTGGTGCTCGATCAGCTGAAAGAGAGTATAGGACTCAAGCCAGAGGATCTCCTCCCCGCACGCAGGCACCTGCAGTTGCAAGACTTGAGGAGCTTGCCTAATCCGCTGGGCAAAGCGTATGAACAGACTTATCCTAGCCCGATTCCGCATTATCGGTGGGACTTAGCGGAAAGCAAAATAGACCATCTGCTGAGCCAAGATGAAGCCATTTATGTGCCTTACACTAGCTTCGACTACTTGCTCGATACCCTTCGAGCGGCTTGTACAGACCCTAGGGTTAAGGGCATAAAGCTAACTCAGTACCGTGTGGCTGAGGACTCAGAGGTGATAGATGTGCTGATTCGGGCAGCGAGTAGCGGCAAAGAGGTGACCGTATTTGTGGAGCTCAAAGCTCGCTTTGATGAGGAGAACAATCTGCAGACTGCCCAGCGCATGACCCGCCATGGTGTGAAGATTATCTATTCATTGCCGGGGCTTAAGGTGCATGCCAAGACCTGTCTGATAGAGTTTCACTCTGAGACTGTTCCGGGTAGGTGTGGTATCGCTTGTTTTAGTACAGGCAACTTCAATGAGAAGACGGCTAAGATTTACTCAGATATGATGGTATTCACGAGTAATCCTGATCTCGCGAGCGAACTCGGTGAGTTGTTTAAGCTCCTCGAACGAGGTAAGACGGAGTATCCCTTCAAGAGATTGCTTGTGGCGAGCTATGGTATGGCTGAGCATATCCATGAGTTGATAGAGTATGAGATAGCTGAGGCAAGAGCAGGGCGAGTAGGAAGGATTATCCTGAAGATGAATTCGCTCGAGGAGAAAGGGGTTATAGACCACCTCTACAAGGCGTCGGAAGCCGGAGTGAAGATAGACCTACTGGTTCGAGGTATCTGTAGGGTGGTGCCTAATCAACCTTTTAGCAAGAATATTAGGGTAATTAGGCTACTGGATATCTACTTGGAGCATGCTCGTATTTGGTATTTCCATCACGGAGGAGCGCAATTGTACTTCATCGCCTCTGCCGACTGGATGACCCGTAATCTCTACCGTCGGATAGAGTGTGGTGCTCCAGTATTGGAGCCAAAGATAAAAGAGTCGCTCGGTGAGGTACTGGAGCTTTGTCTGAGCGATAATGTGAAAGCAACCTATGTAGACGAGAACCTCGAGAATGTCCCTAAGCATGATGGAGGCAAGCCTATTAGGACACAGAAAGAGATGTATGCCGTGGTAGAGCGATATAATCGGCTTCCGCCTTTTGGGGATAAGTCTCTAAGTAAAGAGCTGAGTGCTGACCAAGTGGTTGTGCCACGTATGGGGCGGGAGCCAAGGACTAAGCAGTCGTGGCTCGGGAAGATGATATTTAGGAAGAAATAAAAAGATAGATAGAATAAGTTAGACAAGATGTTTTCAGGAATTGTTGAGACGACAGCTAAGGTACTGAGAGTAGTCCGTGAGGAGGGCACAGAGAATGTGCACTTGACTCTTACTGCACCATTTGTGGATGAACTAAAGATAGATCAGAGTGTAGCACACAATGGCGTATGCCTTACTGTTGTAGCTATCGACTTGCAAGAGCAGAGCTACACAGTAACTGCGATATTGGAGACTTTGGAGCGCTCTAACCTAGGCGACCTTAAGGAAGGCGACCTAGTGAATCTTGAGCGCAGTGTGCAGATCAATGGAAGACTTGATGGGCATATTGTGCAAGGACATGTAGATACCACCGGAACTTGTACCGAGGTGCGTGAGGCGGATGGTAGCCACTACTTCCATATAGAGTACAATGTGCCTAAGGAGATGGCACTGAGAGGTTATATGACAGTGGAGAAGGGTTCGGTATGTGTCAATGGGGTGAGCCTTACGGTGGTCAATTCTACCCCTCATAGTTTCGAAGTAGCCATTATCCCATTCACTATTGAGCATACTAACTTTAAGGAATTGACCGTTGGCAAGAGGGTGAACCTAGAGTTTGATATCATAGGGAAGTACTTGTCAAGGATTATTGAGATAGAGAAGCAGTGACGCTGAAGGAACTGGTAGAGGCTAGGCAGAGCGACCGGAAATATGATCCCTCCCGTACTATAGAACGGGAGGTGATAGAGCGAATACTCGAGTGCGCCAGATTGGCTCCCTCGGGGACTAATTCTCAGCCTTGGCACTTCGTAGTAGTGGATGAGCCTGAGCTGCGAGATAAGGTGGCTTCGGCGGTGTCATCTACACTACTGGGTGGGATGAATAAGTTTGCCTACTCTGCACCAGTGCTGATAGTAATGGTGGAGGAACCTGCCAATGTGGAGGGGAAAGCCGGGAGTATTTTGCTCCGTAGGCACCTTCCAGCTTACGACCTCGGTATTGCCGCGAGCTATATTACGCTAGCAGCGACGGAGGAGGGGCTGGGGAGCTGTATTATGGGTTGGCTAAACCAGCGTAAGCTAAGGAAGATTTTGGGAGTGCCTAAGCGTAAGAATATCCCGCTGGTGATAGCTCTAGGGTACTCTCTGCAAGAGAAAAGAGATAAGAAACGTAAGCCAATAGAGGAGATACGTTCGTACAATAGTTACAAGGAATAATAGATTATGGCACAAAAGCCTTCGATACCTAAGGGTACGCGCGACTTTTCGCCCGAGGAGATGGCGAAGCGCAATTATATATTTGATACCATTAAGAGTGTGTACCGTACATACGGGTTTATGGAGATAGAAACTCCTGCTATGGAGAACCTCTCGACCCTTACGGGTAAGTACGGAGATGAGGGCGATAAGTTGCTCTTCCGTATCCTTAATAGTGGGGATAGCCTTAAGGACTTTAAGCGAGAGGAGCTATTGACAATCGATGCCAATGAGTTTGCAGCTCGTGCGTGCGATAGAGGGCTTAGGTATGACCTTACTGTGCCTTTTGCGCGCTATGTGGTTCAGCACCGAAATGAGATAACATTTCCATTCCGTAGGTTCCAAATTCAACCCGTATGGCGTGCCGATAGACCTCAGAAGGGAAGGTATCGTGAATTCTTCCAGTGCGATGCCGACGTGATTGGCTCAGACTCTCTTTTGCACGAAGTAGAGCTGACCCGTATTATTGATACCGTATTCCATAAGTTAGGTGTATCGGTGACTATTCACCTGAATAATCGTAAGCTCCTAACGGCTATTGGCGAAACGCTCGGGATAGAGAATATTATTGACTTGACGGTTGCTATCGATAAGCTGGATAAGATTGGTTGGGACGGTGTGCAGGGAGAGTTGCTCTCGAAGGGCATCGCCCAGGAAGCTATTGATAGGCTCTATCCTATCCTAACCTTTGTGGGTAGTAATGAGGAGAAACTCGAGAAGATGGGTGAACTCTTTGAGGGCTCTGTAGTGGGTAAGAAGGGGATAGAGGAATTGAGCTATATCTTCGATATGCTTCGCCTATCACCTTTACATAACAAGGTGTTGCTAGATCTGTCGCTGGCACGTGGGTTGGACTACTACACCGGTACAATATTCGAGGTAAAGGCCAATGATGTACAGATAGGGAGTATCACTGGTGGTGGTCGTTACGACAATCTTACTGGGGTATTCGGCTTGGATGGCGTTAGTGGTGTGGGTATTTCGTTTGGTGCTGATCGTATTTTTGATGTGCTCAATCAGTTGGAGCTATATCCTAAGGAGGCAACCACTGGTACCCGTTTGATGTTTGTGAACTTCGGGGATCGCGAGACTAGGTATATCTTGCCCCTTCTCTCCGAGATTCGTGAGGCAGGTATTTCTGCCGAGCTATATCCCGAGGATGCTAAGCTGAAGAAGCAGATGAGCTATGCCAATGCTCTGTCTATTCCTTACGTTGCTTTCGTCGGTGCAGAGGAGGTGGATAGCAAGACCATTACGCTCAAGGATATGGAGAGCGGAGAACAAATGGCACTTACTCTTGAGCAATTGATTCAGAGACTCCTGTAGTTATGCGACGGGTAGACGGGCATAAACTTACGATTGAACTAGAACTGTGGCCTTTCCATCTGGATCTGAGGGAGCGTTACCCTCTGAGCCAGGTGGTGAGCCGTATGATACATGTTGCGGGAGAGCACGCTACACACTTCGGCTACGGTATAGGTCAGCTTATGGAACAAGGCGCTACGTGGGTGCTGAGCCGTATGAGTATCCAGTTTTTTCAACCGATCTCTATCCAAGAACCACTAGAGATATCTACGGGAGTGACGGATTGGTCGGGTATCTCTACGGATAGGGTAATCACTCTCTCCCAAGGAAGAGGTCTTGTAGCTAGCTCTATGACCAAGTGGATTGCTATTGATATCAAGAAGCGGATGCCGATCTCAATAGATAAGGTACTGACGGATACATCCGTGAGAACTGCGTACCCAGGACTCGAACTTCCAGAAGTGCCTCGGCGTCTACTTGGGAGAGAGGAGACAGCTCTGCTCAAGACTATCTATGTGCATAAGGTAAGGTACTCGGATCTAGACCTGAATAGGCACGTGAATAGCTCTGTGTGGGTATCGCTGGCGGTAGACGCTTTGCCACTTGAGCGGATTCTACAGTATCGCATGACCGATGTGCACTTGCGCTTTGTGAAGGAAGGGCACTATGGCGATCAACTGTACGTGCGGCACTATTCGGAAGGCTTGACCGATTACTTACAGATAGAGCATGACGAGACAACTTGTTTCCAATTGGTAATACATTGGGTTAAGGAGTAGATGTATGGCAAAGAAGGTACGCAATAAGCTGGATGTAATACAGGACAAACGGACGGAAAAGGTGACTGTACTCTTTTCTGAAGAGGAGTGTAAGATGCTCAATTACTATGTGAAGAAGTATAAGCATCGTAGTCGTTCTGCCTTTGTCCGCCGTCTCGTGATGACTCATGTGGTAGGTGAGCTCAATGCCAATTATCCTACTCTTTTTGACCAAAATATATCAGATGATTGATAGCCCTATTTCTCCATTTACGGATGAGTATTTTATGCAGCAGGCACTGCAGGAGGCGCTCCTCGCCTATGAGGCAAACGAGGTGCCCATAGGTGCTGTGGTGGTAGTCAATGATACGATAATCGGTAGAGGACACAACCTCACTGAGAGTCTGCAAGATGTAACTGCCCATGCCGAGATGATGGCGATCACTGCTGCTCAGAATCAATTAGGGTGCAAGGTCCTTCCCGATTGTACGCTTTATGTGACGGTAGAGCCATGTATCATGTGTGCGGGAGCACTCCGCCATGCTCGGGTTAGTAGAGTGGTATGGGGTGCTTCGGAGCCTAAGATGGGATTTACTCAGTTTGCCGATAATATACTGCATAGGACTACGGAGGTTACCCCTGGAATAATGGTGGAAGAGTGCGCACAGTTGATGCGTAACTTCTTTGCACACAGGAGATAGGTGACTTAGACTACAGTAATGCCGTTCCCGATGATGGGCAAAATAAGGGAAAAATAGTATCTTTGTAGACTAGGAGGGCATCGGAGTGCAATTTGCGGAACTGTTTGATAGCTAGTAGCTGAATAAAGCGAACATAAGAGATATATGAAGAGAGGGGTAAGATGGTTTGTCCGTCTGTTATGGACTCTATTTGGAGTCGGAGTGGCGGTAGTAGTATTGTTATTCGTATTGATTGCTAATGGGGTAATAGGCTACATGCCACTCATTGAGGATCTACAAAACCCAATTGATAAGTACGCTACTCAGTTGATATCTGAGGATAATGTGGTAATGGGCTCCTTCGCTCTGAAGGGGAATAATCGTATCTATACCACTTACGAGGATTTGTCTCCCGCCTTGGTCAATGCACTTATTGCTACAGAGGATAAGCGCTTTACGGAGCACTCAGGCATAGATATTAGAGGACTATTCCGAGTGTTCTTCCGTACCGTACTCATGGGGCAGAAGGATGCAGGGGGCGGTAGTACTATTACCCAGCAGCTGGCTAAGCAGCTCTATTCCCCTACGGCTAAGAATATCGTAGAGCGTGCAATGCAGAAACCAATAGAGTGGGTGATAGCTGCGAAACTAGAGCGTTTCTACTCCAAGGAAGAGATAATTACCCTTTACCTCAATAAGTTTGACTTCCTATATCAAGCGGTAGGGATTGACTCCGCTGCCAAGACTTATTTCAATAAGTTGCCCAAGGAGTTGACTACCGAAGAGGCTGCGCTACTTGTGGGGATGTGTAAAAACCCATCCTACTTCAATCCTGTCCGATACCCTGAGCGCACCAAGGGAAGACGTGATGTGGTACTTTCCCTAATGATGGAGCAGGGTTATATTACTCGGGATGAGATGGTGGCTCTGCAGGCTAATGCTATTGAGCTAAACTTTAAGCGCCAAAGCCATAGAGCAGGTATCGCACCCTACTTTAGGGAGTACCTGCGCAAGATAATGATGGCAGAGAAGCCAGATCGCAGCAATTATAGAGATTGGCAGGAGCAAGAGTACGAGCACGATGTACAGCAGTGGGAGAATAATCCCCTTTATGGTTGGTGCAATAAGAATAAGAAGGCAAACGGCGAACCTTATAACATCTATACAGATGGTCTAAAGGTGTATACCACCATTAATTCTCGTATGCAGGAGCATGCCGAGGCAGCGATGATTGAGCACCTTGCTGGCGATATTCAGATCGCCTTCGACCGTGAGAAGAAGGGCAGAGACTACGCTCCATTCTCCAAAGATATCAGTTCTGATGAGCGCAGAAACATCATCACCCGAGATATTAAGAATAGTGATCGTTACCGCCTACAAAAGGCGTCTGGTATCAACGAGTCTGAGATCATGAAGAGCTTCGACGAGCCTACGGAAATGTCCGTATTCGCCTATGGAAAGGAGGATGGCAAGTATGTGACTATCTTGCGAGATACAGTAATGACGCCTCGCGATTCTATCCTCTACCACAAGCGCTTCTTAAGGTCTGGCTTTATGGCAATGGATAGCAGCACAGGTTATGTGCGTGCTTATGTTGGTGGTACAGACTATAGTACGTTCCAGTATGATATGGCTACGCAAGGTAGGCGTCAGGTGGGGTCTACTATGAAACCTTACCTCTACTCTATGGCTATGAGCGAGGGCTTTACCCCTTGTGATCAGATGCTCCATGTGCAGCCTCATATCCGACTTGCTACGGGAGAGATATGGTCTCCTAAGAATGCGGGAGCTAGCCGAGTAGGGGATATGGTATCTATCAATTGGGGACTACAGAACTCCTCCAACTGGGTTACCGCTTGGCTGATGAGCCAAATGTCTCCCGTTACCTTTGTAGACCTGTTGCACTCCTTCGGCGTTACAGGAGACCTCGACCCTACACCGGCAATTAGTTTGGGTAGCCCCGACATCACTGTGGAAGAGATGGTGTCTGGATTTAGCACTTTTGCCAATGCCGGTATGCGTGCTGTGCCTATATATGTGACTAGAATCGAGGATCAATACGGAAATGTTGTCGCTGAGTTCCTTCCCGATATCCGAGAGGTTCTGTCGGCCGATGCTACCTATAAGACCCTCCACATGCTACGAAATGTGATGAATGGGGGTACTGGTAGCCGTGTCCGTAACCGATACAATGTCAACGCCGATATGGGGGGTAAGACAGGAACTAGTCAGAACCACTCCGATGGTTGGTTTATGGGCTTCACTCCACGTATCAGCACAGGGTGCTGGGTTGGGGGTGAAGATAGATCCATCCACTTCGATGGTATTCGCCTAGGGCAGGGAGCCAATATGGCTTTGCCTATCGTGGCGAAGTTCTTCCAAAAAGTATATGCTGATAAAGCCCTTCAGAAGCGAGCCGAGGAGCTGGGTGTTAGTCCAGAGCTTAAGT
Source organism: Porphyromonas levii (assembly GCF_018206105.1). NCBI lineage: Bacteria > Pseudomonadati > Bacteroidota > Bacteroidia > Bacteroidales > Porphyromonadaceae > Porphyromonas > Porphyromonas levii. Next base: position 3,045 of record NZ_JADRGN010000025.1, on the reverse strand, counting down.
TCGTGATACCTGAAGAATATGCTGACCCTTGTAGAAGCAAGGATGGTGGGCTAATGCCTTTTGAGCCCATAGTAGAGGAGGGTATAGACCCTCTCTTTGAGTGATGCAAATTGTTTATGTATAAACTATGTTAATTATCTGAGTAAAAGATGTCAAAGAAAAGAGTTTACTTCTTCGGTAATGGAGCCGCAGAGGGAAAGGCAGACATGAGAATGTTGCTGGGTGGTAAGGGTGCCAACCTTGCCGAGATGAACCTGATTGGCGTACCAGTGCCTCCAGGCTTTACTATCACCACCGAAGTGTGTAAGGAGTATTACGAGCTAGATCGTGATATCCTTCGCAAGGAGATTTTCCAAGAGGCAGAGGCACACATTGCCAAGATGGAAGAACTAACAGGCACCAAGTTTGGTGATAGCAAGAACCCACTACTCGTATCAGTTCGCTCAGGTGCTCCTGCATCTATGCCTGGTATGATGGATACCATCCTCAACCTTGGTCTAAACGATGAGGCTGTACAAGGTCTAGCTACCTGTAGTGGCAATGAGCGTTTCGCTTGGGACTCTTATCGTCGTTTTGTCCAGATGTATGGCGACGTAGTACTCGGTATGAAGCCACTTGATAAGAAGGAGATTGACCCCTTCGAGAAGATTATCGAGGAGGTAAAGCATGAGAAGGGCGTGACCATGGATAACGACCTTACCGTAGAGGATCTCAAGGAGCTTGTAAAGCGCTTCCGTGCAGCAGTAAAGGAGCAGACAGGTAAGGACTTCCCTGTTGATGCATACGACCAGCTATGGGGTGCTATTGGTGCTGTATTCGGTTCTTGGATGAATGAGCGCGCGATCATCTACCGCCGTATGGAGAATATCCCTGAGGAGTGGGGTACCGCTGTCAATGTACAAGCCATGGTGTTCGGCAACATGGGCAATAATTCAGCCACTGGTGTTTGCTTCTCTCGTAACGCAGCTACCGGAGAAAACCTTTTCAATGGCGAGTATCTTATCAATGCTCAAGGTGAGGATGTAGTGGCTGGTATCCGTACACCACAGGAGATTACTAAGGAGGGTTCACATCGTTGGGCTAAGCTTGCTGGTGTCACCGAGGAGTATCGTGCTACTGAGATGCCATCTCTTGAGGAGTCTATGCCTGAGATGTATAAGGAGCTATTCGATATTCAGCACAAGCTCGAGAACCACTATCGTGACATGCAGGATATGGAGTTCACTATCCAGAATGGTAAGCTATGGTTCCTCCAGACTCGTAATGGTAAGCGTACTGGTAAGGCAATGGTAAAGATTGCTATGGATATGCTACAGGAGGGTTTGATCACAGAGGAGCAGGCTATCCTTCGTGTTGATCCTAACAAGCTAGACGAGCTACTCCATCCAGTATTTGATAAGGTAGCTGAGGCAAAGGCAGTAGAAATTGCTCGTGGTCTACCAGCATCTCCAGGCGCAGCTTCTGGTAAGATCTGCTTCTTCGCTGAGGATGCAGCTCGCATGCACAATGAGCATGGTGACAAGGTAATACTCGTGCGCAACGAAACCTCTCCTGAGGATCTTGCAGGTATGCAGGTAGCTGAGGGAATCCTAACCGCTAAGGGTGGTATGACTAGCCACGCAGCTGTAGTAGCACGTGGTATGGGTAAGTGTTGTGTGTCCGGAGCAGGTGCACTAGAGATTGATTACAAGGCAGGTACCATGACTGTAGATGGTCGTGTGTACAAGGAGGGTGACTTTATCTCTATCAATGGTTCTACTGGTCTTATCTACGAGGGTCAGGTACCAACTAAGGCAGCTGTACTTGATGAGGACTTCCAGAAGCTCATGGATCTGTCAGACAAGCATGCTCGCCTCACCGTACGTACCAATGCCGATACCCCACACGATGCAGAAGTAGCACTCAGCTTCGGCGCAACTGGTATTGGTCTCTGCCGTACTGAGCACATGTTCTTTGAGGGCTCAAAGATCAAGGCAATGCGTAAGATGATTCTTGCACAAGATACTGAAGGTCGTGAAGCCGCTCTCGAGGAGCTACTTCCACTACAGAAGCAAGACTTCCTTGGTATATTCCGTGCTATGAATGGTCACCCTGTTACCGTTCGTCTACTCGACCCACCTCTGCATGAGTTCCTACCACAGGATCAGAAGGGTCAAGAGGAGATGGCAGCAGAGCTAGGTATTTCTGCAGCACAGGTGTCAGCCCGTGTCAATGGTCTTCATGAGGTGAACCCAATGCTTGGTCACCGTGGTTGCCGTCTGGGTAACACCTATCCTGAGATCACTGTGATGCAGACCCGTGCTATCCTCGGTGCTGCAATAGAGCTAAGTAAGGAAGGCATCAAGGTAATGCCAGAGATTATGGTGCCACTCGTAGGTACTGTAAGAGAGCTCGAACTACAGCGTGAGGTTATCGATGAGACTGCCAAGAAGCTCTTCGCAGAGGAAGGTGTATCTGTAGACTACAAGGTAGGTACCATGATTGAGATTCCACGTGCTACCCTTATCGCTGATAAGATCGCAGAGCATGCAGAGTTCTTCAGCTTCGGTACTAATGACCTTACTCAGATGACCTTCGGTTACTCTCGTGACGATATCAATGGCTTCCTTCCTGAGTACCTCAAGAAGAAGATTCTTCACGTAGACCCATTCCAGGTACTCGACCAAGAGGGAGTAGGTCAGCTTGTAGAGCATGGTACTAAGCTTGGACGCTCTACCAATTCTACCCTCAAGGTAGGTATTTGCGGTGAGCATGGTGGTGAGCCAAGTAGCGTGAAGTTCTGCCACAGAGTAGGTCTTAACTATGTTTCTTGCTCTCCATTCCGTGTGCCAATCGCACGCCTAGCTGCAGCACAGGCTGCAATCGAGGAGAAGGTGGGTAAGTAATTATTGCTGTCCGGTAAAAGTTAGAAATGACTTTTTGAAGGTCAGATATCAGAGTAATATCGGGGGTTTGCTTTTCAAATTAAAAAAGCAAGCCCCCCTCTTGTTATAGGTTGGGGAACAGAGGGTATTGGGGTGGCAAATTTGCCCGTTCTGCCATGAT
>NZ_JADRGN010000024.1:0-34282 GCF_018206105.1 Porphyromonas levii | reverse complement strand
TTTAGGGGGTTTGGGGGCTGACCCTCAACCGAGGCTACCGAACACCGCGCTAATATACTCTATTATTGTCCGTCAAAACCAGCCAAGCCCCCTGTCGGGATTGTGTGGTTAGGATGAGGGTACCACTTCACGAGGCTATTAGAATTAAGAAAAGAGGTAGAAAGTTTGGTAGTTTGTAAAATTTAAGTATCTTTGGCGTTGAGATGTAATAGTAACGCAAAACAATGGTTTTAACGAAACTGTCAGTCATGTGGTTGAGCAGTTACAGGTCATGCATTAGAGGGCTAGAGAAGAAATGATGTGTACCTAGAGTCAGTTTAGGACTATTGCGAAAATCACATAAGATACTGAGATAAAGCATATTGTCACAGGATAGACTTAGGCTCGACAGAGGCTATAAGCAAGAAGATTAGATAATCAAGCTCTTAAAAGAGTAAAATAGTCGAAGTTATCTTGGTTTTGTGAAAATTATTAAGAAACAAGTAATACAGAATAATTAACAAACAAAATGAATGGTATGAAAAGTAAGATTCTATTGCTTATCTCCCTATTCTTTCTGAGTATTGGGACAGCGTTAGGACAGACTATCACCGTTAAGGGTATCGTCTTGGATGAAAAAGGCGAGCCCGTTATAGGTGCGAGCGTCCGCCTGAAAAGTAATCCATCTGTCGGAGCCGCAACAGGTCTCGACGGAGACTTTACCCTCAAGGCAAAACAAGGTGAGCTGATCATAGTTAGCTACGTTGGCTACAAGACGCAGGAGGTAGCAGCTGCTCCCTCATTGACCATCAAGCTCGCTCCAGACCAAGAGCTCCTCGATGAGGTCGTAGTAGTAGGTTATAGCACAAGAAGCGTAGCTAATACCTCTGCTTCAGTAGTAAAAGTAAGTGCAAAAGACCTACAATCTAAGCCCACATCAAACGTTATGGATGCTGCTCAGGGTAAGGTCTCTGGTCTTCAGGTACTCACTTCTTCTGGTGAGCCTAGTGAAACTTCCTCTATGAAGTTACACGGTGTGGGTTCTCTAGGAGCATCTTCTACCCCATTGTACATCGTAGATGGTATGCCTGTTACTGCAGATATGATTAGAGGTATGAACCAGAACGATATCGAGAGCATGCAATTCCTCAAGGATGCTGCAGCGACTTCTATCTATGGTGCACGTGCAGCCAACGGCGTTATCTATATCCAAACAAAGCGCGGTAAGATGCAGGATAGAGCTACCATTACAGTTCGAGGACAGTATGGTATTTCTACGCTAGCTAATAAGTCTTACTATGACAAGTTGATGAATACCAATGAGCTATTCTCTCTATGGCAAGAGTATGAGGATGCAGGTCTTCTTAAAAAAGGTCAAGTCAATAAACAACGTGAGAAGTATGGAATGAATGATACGAAGTGGTGGAAGTACTTCTATCAAGATGCTCCTATGTATCAGTCTGATATCAGTATCTCAGGTGGTTCAGCTAAGACTAACTACTATATCTCTGCAGGTATCCTTGATCAAAAAGGTATCCGTGCTGGTTCTCAGTATTCTAAGATCAACCTCCGTACCAACCTCAATAGTACACTTAATGATTGGATTAAGGTAGGTATAAACTCTAGTGTATCATACGACAAGACTAGGATCAGCCCAGAATCATTTGCACAAGGTGAAACATATGTTTCTCTGCAGACGATTCTTAACCAACCTTTCTATACACCTTACGATAAGGATGGCAAGGAGTATTATGACGAGCCTATTCCTGGGCTAGGGTTCTACAATCCAAAGTACTCAATGAGTAAGGACACGCCTATTGATAATCTTCTATTCTTGAATCTAAGTGGGAATCTTACGCTTACCCCATTTGAGAACTTCCAAATCCGTTCTCAGGCAGGTATGGAGATGAGAGATTACTCAAGAGATAGATATCGTCGTCCTTCTTGGATTAAGCTAGCAGGTAATGGAACGCGCAGTATCCAGCACTCAAGAGGTATCAACTTCACGACGAACAACGTGGCTGAGTATAAGTTCTCAATAAAGGATGACCACCACTTTATCGCACTTCTTGGTCAGGAGTATATCGATTATCGCTATGATTTTTTTAGCGCATTTGGTGCTGGTCTTCTAGATGATAGACTCGGTCTCCTCAAGCACACGACTATAGAAAAGGCGGTAGATCAGAAATACACTTCAAATGCATTCCTCTCTTTCTTTACTCAGCTATCATACGACTTTGATCGTAAATACTTTGTGGATTTAGTAGTCAGAAATGATGCTTCATCACGCTTCGGTGCTAATCATCGTAATGCAACTTTCTGGTCACTTGGTCTTATGTGGAAGGCAAAGGAAGAGTCTTTCCTAAAGAATGTAGACTGGATCAATGCTCTTGACGTGAAGGCAAGTTATGGAACCCAGGGTAATGCTGCTATCGGTGATTATGAAGCCTTAGCAACAGTCAAGAAGGGTGGACAATATAACGGTATAGCAGGTTGGAAGCTCTCAAACCCTGGTAACCCTGATCTTACTTGGGAATCTCAGGACAAGCTGACTGTTGGTGTAACTGCAGACCTATTCGATCGCCTTCACGTAAATGTAGAATTCTATAATCGTGTGACTAGAGATATGCTTATGGCTGTTCCTCAACCATATAGTACGGGGCTTCAGTTGGATAAAATGGATTTCGCCTCTATCATGGAGAATGTAGGTGCTTACCAGAATAGAGGTATCGACCTTACCATCAGGGGTGATGTTCTTAGAGGCAAGGACTACGGTCTAACCGCTTACTACAACATGAACTACAACCGCGATAAGGTGCTTGAGCTATTCCAGGGACGTGATTCTTGGATTCTCCCAAGTTATGGTTTTGGCTACATCGTAGGTCAACCTGTAAAATTTATCTATCCAGTTTTTAAAGACATCAATCCTGATAATGGTCGACCAAGATGGTACCTCCCAGCTGTAAATGAAGATGGTTCTATTAATAAGAAGGTTAACCAGAAAGACGACTCTAAGGTCACTGAGACTTGGAATGAGGCTACCCTAGAGCAAAACACAGGTGTAAATCGCTATCCAGCGTTTACTGGTGGTTTCGGTTTGGCAGCTAACTGGAAGGGGCTGAGTCTGCAGGCTGACTTTGCTTTCGTTGTTGGTAAGTACATGATCGCTAATGAAACGTTCTTTAGCAAGAACTCTATTTCTTTCTTTGGAATGAACACAGAGAAGAGCTCTGCTAACTATTGGAAGAAAAAGGGAGATAATGCACAGTATCCAAGTCTTGAATACCAAGGAAATGGTGGCAATGCAACTGAATTTGATACCCGTTTGCTGTCTAACGCATCTTTCATGAGGCTTAAGAACCTTACGATTGGTTATGAGCTGCAGGAGTCTCTCCTACGCCGTCAGAATATCTTCACAGGTGCTAAGATTTATGCAACTGCCCGCAACTTATTTACCCTTACTAAGTTTAATGGTATTGACCCTGAGGTTGATAGCAACCTTTCTTTCCATACCAACCCAAATACTAAGCAATACGTAATCGGGCTTGAACTATCGTTTTAATTAAACAGAAAGGAAAGTAAATATGAAAAGAATAGCATTTAATATTACAACTGCCCTCTTGGCTCTTTTACTAGTTACATCGTGTGACATCTCAAGACTGCCAAAAGAGGAGATGGATGCCGACACTGCACTTCAGAGTGTGTCTGACCTGAGAAATTGGGAGCGTGATATACTTGTGCAATTGCGTAAAAAGCAAGGTGGTCTTTATGAAATGGTTCAGGATCTTCAAGCTGATGAGCTATTAGTAACACAAAACGAAGGTAACCATTATCCTGGAAGTATTTCTTGGGAAAGTGCTACTACATCCGACTATAACAGACGTGATGTATACATCGGTTACTACCAGATGATTAGTAACATTAACTTTATCTTTGGTAAGCTAGCTAATGTAAAGGTGGATGAAAAGGATAAAGCTGAATACAATGTATTGGTTGGTAGACTACACTTCTATCGTGCCTATGCTTATGCTAACCTAGCTCTCAGATATGGTACACCTTACAAGGCTCAGTCTGCGGGTAGTGATCTTTGTGTGCCTTTACACTTGACTTATGATAATAAGGCTAAGTTGCCTCGTGCTACAAACAAGGAGGTTTATAACCAAATCTTGAATGTCGACCTTAAAGCAGCTAAGGAAATGCTAGCTAGCGCTGCCGGAAAGGCTATGATGGCAACCCCATCACTTGATGCAGTAAAGGCTTTGGAGGCAAGAGTATACCTATACATGAGCGACTGGAACAATGCATACAAAGTTGCTAAGGAACTTATCGATGGTGGCAAGTATCCATTGGTAGAGCCTAAGAAGGAAAACTTTGTAGATATGTGGCTCAATGATAAGTCTACTGAGGAAATCCTACTCCTTTATGTAGCTCGCCCAGATGAGACAACTCGAATCAATACCTACTTCGGTGCCGTAACGGATCACAAACGCAAAGATGGTAGCAATGGTGTGAACCTCCCTAATTACCTCCCTACACAGAGCATTATTGACCTCTTCGTAGAGAAAGACCTTAGAAAGAGTGTTTACTTTGAAAAGCAAGAAGGGAAAATCAGAGAGGACTACTATGACTTCTATCTTGTAAGCAAGCGTAAGGGAAATCCAAAGTATGCAGAAACAGTTAATCCTAAGTTTACATACTGGAGTGGTTATTTGCCAAACTCTATGCATAATCCTAAGGTGTTCCGTATCGCTGAGCAGTATCTTATCGCAGCTGAAGCTGCTTACAACAAGCAAGATATGACTAATGCACTCTCTCTCCTCAATCAGCTCAAGAAGAGTCGTGGTCTAGAAGAGGTTAACCTATCTGGCGATACGCTTTACAAGGAGATTATGGATGAGCGTGCTAGAGAGCTTGCGTTTGAGGGCTTTAGACTATGGGATCTCCGTAGATGGGGTCTTACTGTAGATAGGACAAAGGCTCAACACGAGGAAGCTGCTCAGAATATCTATAAACCAGCTGCAAAGCAGACGTACAAGGCTAATCACCCTCGTATGGTATGGCCTATCCCTGCAAATGATATTAATACTAACCCTGCTATTGCTAATCAGCAGAACCCAGGTTGGTAATATCCCCTATAACCGTTAGATATTTCTAACTTACAATAACTTGGAGGGCGGGCACTTAGAGTGCTCGCCCTCTATTTTTTTGCATGTATTTGGAAGGGGGTACTTTCCATAGTAAGACTGATGCATACGAGTAAACTACACGGAGCTGCTTGCGGCATACTGGGCATGTCGTTTACTTCCGTGCAAAGTCTCTGTTGATTGGCGAGCAAACTGGTGAGAATGATGCTGTGTACAGCAATTCTTTATTATGAGGAGGAGCTATTATTTGAGTAGATATCCAAGTATTTCTTAGGATAGTGTTCAGAATATGACTGTATTTGTCTATAGTTATGAGCAGTATTGTAGAGAAGTTTGGAAGGGTACCTATTAGGAGCTCTGTTATTGGGTCGCTTTATCCAAATCATTTGGCAAAGCACCAGAAGGTTATGAACCTAGAAAAGGCGGGTGTTATCATTCGCCTCAAGAAAGGTTTGTATGTCGCAAGTCCAAGGGAAATAGGTAGGGCACTTTCTACTGAACTTATTGCTAATCATATCTATTCACCATCTTATGTTTCGAAGTCGTCAGCTCTTCGGTATTATGGCTTGATTCCAGAGGCAGTATACAGCGTGCAATCCATGACCATCAAACACTCTAGGGTATTTGAGAATGATCTCGGGAGATTTGAGTACGCCTATGTCTCTGAGGAGGTTTTCTCTATTGGTGTCACATCAATGGAGGATAATGGCATTTACTTTTTGATTGCAACACCTGAGAAGGCACTCTGTGACTTGATTGCCAGTTCTCCAAAGCTAAATCTTCGGTACCTCAGGAGTGTAGAGCAATACCTCAGATACGACATTCGCATGGATATGGAGGCATTCTACAGAATGGACGCAAATATTTTTCAAGCGTATATTGATGCTGGTGGTAAGAAGAGTAGTTCTATAGCAATATTGATTAAGTTCTTGAAGCGATGAACAAGATGTACGAAATGATGCTGGCTGATATGATTAAGTTTCAGTAATAGTCGATTGGGGGTCAAATCGTCTTTCGCGAAAGGGGGTAACATTCTCATTATATGAGATATTTATGTATCTTTGCGGGTGCGTTTCACCCCGATAGGTCGTGTACCTGTTTCGGGAGACCGTGGGACGTAGAGTTTATAACATATAAATACCAATACAATGGCAACAGTTATTAGATTGCAAAGACACGGTCGTAAAAATTATCCTGTATACAGGGTCGTCGTTACTGACCGCCGCGCACCACGTGATGGTCGTTTCGTAGAGATCCTAGGTACTTACAACCCTAACACCAACCCAGCTACTATCGACTTGAAGTTCGACAGGGCTCTATACTGGTTGAATGTAGGTGCACAGACTTCTGACACTGCACGTGCTATCCTCTCACGTGAGGGGGTGCTGATGATGAAGCACCTAGAGGGTGGTGTAAAGAAGGGCGCTTTCTCTGAGGAAGAGGCTAAGAAGCGCTTCGAGGCTTGGAAGCAGAATAAGAATGCTGCTACCGACCAGGTGAAGAGCAAGAACGAGGCGGCTAAGCTAGAGGCAGCTAAGAAGGCACTTGAGGCTGAGCGTGAGGTGAACAAGGCTCGCCAAGCTGCGCTTGCTGAGAAGGAGGCAGAGGCTAAGGCTGCAGCTGAAGCTGCAGCAGCGGAGGCTGCTGAGGCTGAGACTCCAGCTGAGGAGAACACCGAGGCTACTGAGGCATAATCTCGCCCTCAAATAGGATAAGCAAATGATATAGTGCAGTGGGGTCTCCCCGCTGCACTATATTTTTGAGCCTTAATGCGAATCGATGGTTACGTACCAATATTAGTGATGGAACTACACCTCACGACCCTAATAGAGGTCGGACTGTCCTTAACGAACGATAATAAAGCATATTAGCGCAGTGTTTGCTAGCCATGGTTGAGGGCGAAGCCCAAGGAAAGGGTCAGCCCCCAAACCCCCTACAGGGGGCTTGACCGCACTAATGTTTCACCACAGCCCAAGTCCGAAATAGAGCATATTAGCGCAGTTTTCGCTAGCCATGGTTGAGGGCGAAGCCCAAGGAAAGGGTCAGCCCCCTAACCCCCTACAGGGAGCTTGACCGCACTAATGTTTCACCACAGCCCAAGTCCGAAATAGAGCATATTAGCGCAGTGTTTGCTAGCCATGGTTGAGGGCGAAGCCCGAGGCCGTGGATAGAGAGTTACACAAACAAAGTCCCCCTCCCTCCCCTATGTAGTGCGGCAACTGCCGCACTACATAGGGGAGGGAGGGGGTAAGGGGGAGGGAGGGCGTGGCTAACGAAAACTCACTAATGTAATCAACTAACTATTAATCGGTCAGGCTGTTCTCCTAATAAACATTAGTAATAACTATGTGAGGCTTGTCAAGAAGACATTCTCTCTTTTGACCTTAATCCTAATTTGATTATTAGCTACGTTCCTTTTTGTAGACCTTATAATAACTGTTGCACGAAAGCAAACAACGGTGTTGCTTACTTCTTCTTGCCTTGGTTAGCGACAGCCTCCATCAGCTTCTTCACCTCCTCAGGATCCCCAACGAAGTAGTCCTTCACTAGCTTCATACCATCGTTCTCGTCAAACTCAAATACGTAAGGAACAGCGGTAGGGAGGTTGAGCGAAACGATATCCTCGTCCGAGATGCCCTTGAGCTTCTTGATGATAGCGCGAAGACTATTGCCGTGTGCTGCTACGATCACATCGTTATGCTCCTTAAGTGATGGGAAAATCTCCTGCTCCCAGTAAGGGAGGATGCGCTCGATAGTATCCTTGAGGCTCTCGGTAAGTGGGAGGTCTTTCTTGTCGATACCTGCATAGCGGCTATCGCGGAGTGGTGAACGCTCGTCGTCCTCTGCTAGTGGTGCTGGTGGCACGTCGAAGCTACGGCGCCATACGAGCACCTGCTCCTCGCCATACTTCTCTGCTGTCTCCGACTTATTCAGTCCCTGAAGCATTCCGTAGTGCTTCTCATTGAGGCGCCAAGTCTTACGCACAGGAATCCAATCGAGGTCCATCTGGTCGAGCACCGTATTGAGGGTCTTCACCGCACGCTTTAGGTAGCTCGTGAAGGCAAGAGTGAAGTGAAAACCATCGGCTTTCAGCTGCTTACCAGCCTTGACAGCCTCCTCGATACCTTGTGCTGTCAGGTCTACATCTGTCCAGCCTGTAAAGCGGTTCTCAAGGTTCCACTGGCTCTGTCCATGACGAATCAAAACTAATCTCTTCATAAATCTTTCTTACTTATAATGTGAAAATAATATGTTGTTACTTCTTACGCTTGACGATATAATCGGCAACGAGTAAGAGGGCATCACGGCTTTCACAAGCGGGCAATGCCCCAGTTAATATCTCTTTGGCTTCGCTCACCATCTCCTCCATACGGTGTGTGGCATAGTCGATACCGCCTAGCTTCTGGGTAAAACCGATGACGAAGTCGATATCGCTTCTACTCAGTGACTCGTGCCGTAGGAGCTTGAGTACCTTGTCGCGCTCTCGGCTTGGTTGGGCAAGGGCAAAAATGAGCGGAAGCGTCACCTTATGCTCCTGTATATCCTGACCCGAAGGTTTGCCTAGACCTGGTGTGGGACGGTAGTCGAAGATATCGTCTCGTATCTGGAAGGCGCGCCCCAATAGGTTGCCCGCCTGCTCAAGTGCCTCCTGTAGCTTAGGGTCGTCCTGCCCAGCGAGCATGGCACCTATCTTGAGACTGCTCTCTATGAGCGAAGCGGTCTTGCGGTCGATAATCTGTAGGTAACGTTCCTCGGAGTAATCCCCTAGCTCGGCGGTATCCATCTGGAGGATTTCGCCTTCGGAGAGTATCTTCCCGAGTTTTGCCAATTGTAGTACCATTGATTGTGAACCCGCTAGAACCGCCTGAATCATTGCGTTGGAGAGGAGAAAGTCTCCTATGAGCACCGCCTTACGGTTGTCGAAAATCGCATTCATCGAGGGTACACCGCGGCGCGCGTGACTCTCGTCGATGACATCATCGTGCACGAGCGTGGCGACATGCAATAGCTCGATAAAGACCGCACCACTTACGATGTGATCGTTGAGGCGTTCGTAGCAGTTGGCAACGAGCAAAAGGAGAAGTGGACGTACATGCTTAGAGGTCTGCTGGTGCAGTAGTTCCACCGCTTTTTGTAGCGAAGGTACCACACTCTCTATGGCAGAGAAGTATAGCTCATCGAATCGAGCCAGCCCCTCTTGTCCCGCTATTGGCATAGCGGCGAGTAGGCTACTCTTGTGCTCTGTATTTGGCTCTGTATGCATACACGTGTATCTAAATCGGTTATTGGTGCCCCTCTCTACCGCCCGAAAGGAGGCGCTGGATGTTGCTCAACTTATTGAGGGCGTCGAGTGGGGTCAAGGTATTGAGGTCGAGCCCGATTATCTCCTCCCGCACTTGGGAGAGCATAGGGTCGTCCAACTGGAAGAAGCTCAGCTGCACAGGACCCTGCTGCACCTGCTTTTGTGGCAGTCGCTTGGGTTGCTTGCCGCTCTTCTCCTCGCGCTGAGCTGCCGATGCTTCTAGCTCCGCCAGTATCTCTTCGGAGCGGGCAATAATCTCCCGAGGCATACCCGCCAGTTTCGCCACATGGATACCGAAAGAGTGCTCGCTGCCACCGCGTGCCAGCTTGCGGAGGAAGATAATCTTGCCCTCCGCCTCTTGGACGGTGACATTGTAGTTCTTCACCCTTGGGAATATCCCCTCTAGCTCGTTGAGCTCGTGGTAGTGGGTAGCAAAGAGTGTCTTGGCTTTGCCCCTTGGGTGGTCGTGGATATGCTCCACGATTGCTTGTGCAATAGAAATACCATCGTAGGTGCTCGTCCCGCGTCCCAGTTCATCGATAAGCACGAGGCTACGATTGGTAATGCCGTTAAGGATCGCTGCCGCTTCGGTCATCTCCACCATGAAAGTACTCTCCCCACGAGAGATATTATCCGAAGCGCCCACTCTGGTGAAGATACGGTCTACAATCCCAATCTTCGCTGCCGTGGCTGGCACATAGCTACCCACCTGTGCGAGGAGCACTATCAAGGCGGTCTGCCTGAGGAGTGCCGACTTACCGGCCATATTCGGTCCCGTAATCACCATCACTTGCTGAGCCTCAGTATCTAGGAATAGGTCGTTGGGCACATAGCTCTCACCTGGGGGCATCAGCCGTTCTATCACGGGGTGGCGCCCCGCTTGGATATCTATGGTGTCGCTATTGTCCACTGTGGGGCAAGCGTAACCATACGCCTCCGCAGTAGTAGCAAAGGAGAGGAGCACATCCACCTTGGAAAGTATGGCGGCATCACTCTGAATCTCCTTGATATAGCCCCGCACAAAGGCGACCAATTGGTCGTAAATCTCCGCCTCCAGTATCTGTATCTTCTCCTCCGCTCCCAGTATCTTCCCCTCATACTCCTTAAGCTCGGGGGTGATGTAACGCTCAGCTTGTGTGAGGGTCTGCTTCCTAATCCATTCCTCTGGCACCCGGTCTTTGTGGGTGTTGCGCACCTCGATATAGTACCCAAAGACACTATTGAAAGCCACCTTGAGGCTTGGGATACCTGTCTTTTCGCTCTCCCTATTGCGCAGATCCACAAGATACTCCTTGCCCCCATTGAGGATGCGTCGCAGTTCATCCAGATCCCTATCTACGCCCTCTGCTATCACGCTCCCCTTGCCCACTTGGTTGGGTGTCTCCTCGTGGATGGTTCGCTCTATGCGGTTTGCCACCTCGGTAAGTGGGTCGAGCTGGAGTGCCAATTGCTTCAGCGCCTCCTCGCTACGCTCCAATAGCCGCTCTATCAGTGGCTGCACCAACCTTAGTCCTCCCGCCAGTTGCCGAAGTTCCCGAGGGTTGATTCTCAGTACCGATACCTTACTTGCCAAGCGCTCAATATCGCCCATACCAGCCAGTAGTTCCGCAACCTCGTTCCTCAGTTCTCGGTGACGGAGTAGGGCGGTCACTGCTGCTTGTCGCTCCGCTATCTCCCGCACCTCTAGGAGCGGGAATACGAGCCACCGCTTCAGGAGCCTTCCGCCCATCGGTGTCTTGGTATGGTCTATGACCTGAATCAGTGAAGTGCCGTCCTCCGAGATAGGCTGGAGGATCTCCAGATTGCGCAGGGTGAAACGGTCGAGCTGAACAAAACGGTTCTCCTCTATCTTCCACAGCGCATTGATATGCTTGAGCTCGGAGTGGTGGGTCGCCTCGAGGTAATAGAGGATGGCGCCACACGAGAGGATAGAGAGCTGGTCGCCCTCTATGCCGAAGCCCTTGAGGTGCTGCACCTCGAAGTGCTTCAGGAGTTTGTCACGCCCGTAGTCGAGACTGAAGACCCAGTCTTCCAGAGGGTAAAGGTTCAGCTTCTCCCCGAAGAGTCGCGCCACCTCATGCTCTGTCCCACGCTTCACGAGTACCTCCTTAGGGGCGAAGTTGACCACCAACTTCTCCACCTCGTCGGGCATCCCTTGGCTTGCCATAAACTCGCCTGTAGAGAGGTCGAGGAGCGCTAAGCCTGCTCTGCCGTTATTGAGGGTAATGGCAGCGAGGAAGTTATTGGTATTGGCATCGAGTACAGAGTCGTCCATCGTAAGCCCCGGAGTCACCACCTCTGTCACCGCTCGCTTCACTAGCTTCTTGGTGAGCTTTGGGTCCTCTATCTGGTCACAGATAGCCACCCGTTTCCCTTTGCGTACTAGCTTGGGGAGATAGTTGTCGAGCGAATGGTGGGGGAAACCAGCAAGCGGTTCGCCTGCGCGTTTGGTAAGGGTGATGCCCAAGAGGTTGGATACCTCTATGGCGTCGTCGCAGAAGGTCTCGTAGAAGTCCCCCACACGGAATAGCAATATCGCACCGGGGTATTCCTCCTTATACCTCCAGTACTGCTGCATCATTGGCGTATCACCACTCTTCTTACCCACGCTCACTTCCTAAAATATGTATGCCAATCCTACACTACCGCCAAAGCCCTTGAGCCGATATTTGGGGAGGAGGGTATAGTCTACAGCGAGGTTGAGAGCCATATGGTCGGTGAGGACATAGCTCAGTCCCACGCTTGCTTGTGCTACAAAGCCACCTTTGGTCAGCTGTAGGGCTTCGGTACGTGGCGTGCCTCTATACCCTTTGCTTAGCTTAATAGGAAGATGGTAGCCTGCCCCCACCTTGCTATCTACCCATAAGCGCCCATGCCAGAAACCCTGCATAAAGTCGGCGCCCAGCAATACGGCAAAGCTCTGCACGCCTTCGGCATGCTCGGGATTGAAGCTCTCCCATAGAGAGCCTTGCATCTGTAGCCCTATCTGTCGGTACATCGGATAGCGCACTAGGAGGGTGACATCGCTTCCTAGCTTCCCTTCGTATACCCCTTTTATATTGGTGAGGAGGTCACTGCGTCCCTTACGAAGCATCAGGTAGCCCCAAGAGAATGCATTTTCCCGCTCTTCCGTCAGTTCAAATCGTTCTAGTCCTCTGCCCCACATCAGGTCGTTGAGGAGGTAACCAATGTAGGTGGCAGCAATACCCACGCCTGCACCTGTGACCACGTCGGTAGCCCAGTGTCGGTTATTGAGCACCCTGCCCACCGCTGTCAGTGTGGCTACCCCATATCCTGCGGCCGATAGCCAAGGATACCTACTCCCATACTCGGCATCCAAAATGGTCGCACCAGCAAAAGCGAAAGCGGTATGCCCCGAGGGGAAAGAGTATTGATTGCTTGCGTCGGGTCGGATGCGCTTTGTGAGGTACTTACCGGCATATACGGTACCCATCGCCACAGCATACGATATGGCATGTGCCGAAAGGGCTTCCCAATGGCTTGCCGAACGACCTTCGAGACCAGACAAACGCATCCCCCAAGTAACCCCTAGAGGGACAAACTGAGTAACGTTGTCCCACCCCATTTTGTAACCAGGGGTATAGTGCTCCCTCATCCTAGAGATAGAGACATCCTGCTTGTAGTACATGAAGTCGTATGCCACCATAGGCAGTACCACACCTAGCCCCATCCTCAATGGCTTAAGATCGACCAGAGAGGTATATGCAGGAGCTTGTACTTGTATGCTATCGGGCTGCTCTTCGCCGGCCATAGGCAAGGCGAGCAACAAGGGCATAAGCGCAACTAGAATCATCTTCTTACTCATGCTACAAATATACCAATTTTGCCTCTAATCGTATACACAGGTCATTACTGCGCTCCACCAGTGCCTATCTAGAGACTGTGGCACGGTGGCGAACTACTGCGTTACTTTCGACATTCGGCTTCGGTCACGTACGTGAGTACGCTCCCGTTAGCCTCATTCTCAGTGCCTTGTATTTCACCACCGTGCAACGTCTCAGCCGATTTGGTTGCAAATCGGCGAGAATGGCACTTCGTGCAACATTCTCATCTAATAACGAACCTTGCCCAAAAAGAAGGGCTGACCCCATGGATAGGAATCAGCCCTTTACTTCGCTCGCTACACAATAGATATATCGGTAGCCGTAATCGCTAGTGGATTAGAAGGCGATATTCAAGCCCAACCTAAGTTGGTTGAACGCACTCCTCTTGGTCATAAGGTAAGCCAAGTCGACCGAAGCAAACTTGTACTGACCACCCAGACCTATAGAGAAGGTATTGAGGTTAGCCCTGTAGTTGTAGCCCGCACGGAGTGAAGCGTACTTCATAAACTCGTACTCTATACCCAAGCCACCAAATACGCGGTTAGAGACAGACGAACGCAGCTCGCAGCCCATCAAGGCAGCCAAGGACACCTCGTGGTCGTCTGCCACAAGGACACCCATACGTCCGCCTACCTCCATTGCTGCAGGCAGTCCCACCTCACGCTTACCTACATCGTACTTCATGCCCCAGCCGAAATTGGTCAACGCTGCGGTGATAGAGTAGTCTACTGGCAGACTATAGAGCATAGCTTCGCTAACGTAATTGGCTCCGATAGAGAGCCCGAAGCCCGAGGCATTCAAGCCTTGGTAGCTATGGATATAACTACCCCTCACGAATCCCTGCCATTGCTCAGTGATAGCCATAGTAGCGCCGAGGTCGAGACTAAAGTTATTGGGGCGAACAGCACCTACTTCCATACCAGTCTGGTCTACCACGGTCACCTTGGGGCTCGTCTGAGTCCTAAAGCCTGCCATGATGCTCCACCTAGGGCTGAACTTATAGCCAGCCGAGAGGCTATTCCAGAAGGTGTGTCCCTCTCCACTCTGTGGCAATACCGACATAGAGTAGGAGGCGTACAAGCGGTCACTAGCCTTACCAAAAGAGGTAGGATCACCGTAGAGGTACATGCCACGCCCACCACCTAGGTACGTATGACCCATACCTGCGCTCTGAGCATCGGGATTGTATTGCATAAACTCCATTGAAGAGTACGCAGTTTGTGCCCGAAGACCTACTGTACTCATCGAGAGTAGTAGAGCTGTTACAGTCCAAAATATACGTTTCATATCCTAGGTTAGTTTTTAATTATGTTTTGCTTGAATACTTTGCCATTGGCGGTGACTTCGAGTACGTAGGAGCCAATCTCAAGCTCTGAAACATTCAGAACCACCTGGCGGTCTTCGTCCTCTCTAACCTTGACAAAGCGCCTCATCTTCTGAGCACCCATAGGCGTCAAGATGGTTATCTGTGCGGAGTACACCTCATCGCTCAAGCGGATATTCAGATCCTTAGCTACTGGCACTGGATAAACCACATACACGATATCGTCCTTTACCACCTGGAGGTCGAAGTTGAGGCGTGCTTTAGCGCCGAAGCTATCCCGAGCGGTCACCTCGATATGGGTGGTGCCCATCTTTATTGGTTTGATGGTGAACTTGTCATCAAGTACCTCCGTGATTGCCACTTGTGGCACAGTAGAGCGTACCTCATATTGGAGCGCATCGCCATCTGGGTCACTAAAGTACTGAGCTAGGTTTAGGCTAAAGTCTTCTTTGCCCATTGGTAGGAATACCTTGGGTTGCTGAGCGCTAAGGACTGGTGCTTGGTTGGCACCAACTACAGTGAAAGGAATCTCTAGGGTAGAAGCACCGAACTTGTCGGAGACAACAAGGGCCACGTGGTACGCCCCAGGCTGTAGTGCCTTGCGGAAGTCTACGATAATCTTGTCGCCCTCCCTCCTATGGGTCACGCCATTGGTCGTGCCCTTGATCTGATAATTCCACTGGTGTCCGTCTTTATCTACCACAGCCACCTCTACGGTCATTTTCTTACTATTCTTGAGTACCACCTTAGTTCCCTCTGCCATAGAGAGCTCTGGGAGATGATTCTGTAGGGTGTGGGTATCGAAATAGACGAGCTTAGACTTCAAGCCCCATCTATCCACCGCCTCTACTGCGAAGTAGTATTTAGTATTGAGCTTCAGTTTATCAATGTGGTACATAGCCTCCTCGCCATAAGGATACCCCAGAGCATTTAACTTTATAGGTTTCAGACCACTTTTGATATCGTCCTCTGAAAGAGGTTTGCCCTCAGAGACATAAAGGTTGTAATAGTTAGCAGAGCCATCATCGTCATCCTTTACCGCAGACCACTTGAAAACAACCTTATCATACGATGGCTCTACTTTGGGATTACTAACAGCTTCTGGACCCTTCTTCTGATTGCTTGCAAGAGCCTTCCGTGCATCGGCAATACCTCCGCCAATCTTACCCTCAAATCCAGGACTACGAGCATCAATATCAAATGGTCGAAGGGCGCCAAGAAGTCTTTCCTTGAGTTCTTTATTAGTAAATCCTTTACCTCCGAACTTTGAGACAATTAAAGCTGCAACACCTGTAACAATAGGAGTTGCTTGAGAGGTTCCCTGCATATAGCCATAAAGACCTTCTGTGACCGTACTGAGTACAAAGCCTTCAGGATTGCCGTAGGTCATGTCACCACCAGGACCAGCAATATCTGTCCATATACCATAATTGCTATAAGGAGCTTTCGCAGCAGTTGGCCCAACAGAGGTTACTCCAATTACCTTGGAATAGCTACCAGGCATGTACCACTCCTCCCTACTGTAGTTTCCTGCAGCGAAGAGGGCGACCCCTCCCTTCATCATAGAACCCTCGAGTTGATTCCCATCATTGTCACAACCCGCATGATCAATAAAGTAGTCAATAGCTACAGTAAAGAACTTAGGTAAGATATCTGGTCCAGGAGCACCTCCGATACCCCATGAATTATTAGCGAGTACGGCACCATGGTCTGCTGCATAAACAAAAGCGTTAGCTGCTGCTTCTGGTTTATTTTCCTCAGCGAATATCTGACACGACATAATGCGTACACCAGAATCTTTAGACCCGTTACCACCTGCTACACCAGCCACACCTATCTTATTATTACGCACAGCTGCAATTAAACCGGCTACGTGAGTCCCATGATTGTCAGGCGTTATGGTATTTACATCTTCATTGAAGTTTCTACCATGCTCATCCTTATGTCCGTTAGCGTCTGGTTTTGGATCAGGATTGACCCAGAGGTTAGCGGCGATATCTGGGTGGTCTACTTGCACACCTCCATCAATTACAGCAACGATAACCCTCGGATCACCTGTCACCCCCTCCCTCCAAGCTTCTACAGCATTAACATCAGCGCCCTTTACAAAACCAGGTAGTTGTTCAGTGTTATTAAGGTGCCATTGCTCAGGGAAACGAGCATCGTTGGGAACACCTTCACCTGTGGCAGCAGGAGCTTTTAGAGAGGTCGGTGGTGCAATAAATAGCTGCTGCTCAGGACGAATAATCCGATACATAGGCTCAGCATACTCAATGCCAGGGAGAGACTTAGCATGCTCCACTGCTCGTGTAACTGTCTGTTCTAGTTCAAATTCGATTGTGTACCATAAGTGTAGCCCTGCTTTTTTGTGGCGTTTATCAAACTCAGGATTAAGATTCGTAAACACGGGAGAAATACGTTTCGCCCCTATTTCTGCAAGATAAGTATCCACCTTGCTGTTACCACTTCTCAGAGTCCCTATATTCAAATGAGTATACAACTCCTCAGAGACTTTTACTATCAATTGTCCGGGGATAGCCCCCTTGTTAGCTTCTTCCTGAGATTGCTCTACTCCTTTTTCTCTCTCTGCTTGGTTAAGGGGCATATCGACCTCCTTAGAACAAGCAGAGAAGAGCATGGATGTAGTTACTAGCCCTACAAGAAATATAGATCTAAAATTCATATTAGTATTTCTTATTTTTATTGTCTAATAGAATTATTGCAATGGAACAGCTAAGACATGAGCCACCGGGATACCATCGTTAATTTCTTTGTAATGTCCAACCCTGAAAGCAAAGCCCATCTTTTTCTTAGGATTCTTGTAGAAGAGGTTAAACTTTCCATCAGGGTCGTCGTACCTTTGAGTCTCGGTAAAGCCGCTATCTTTGAGTAGTTTTTTGAACTCTTTGGTTAATCTATATGATCCATCTGGCACAGGGTAGAAGAGCTTATTAATATCATGTAGGAAGAAATGCATATTGACCAGTTGCCCTTCCTTATTGAAGATGTACCTACGAGTGATATAGATATGGTCAAGGACATCGTAGAATAGATCGCTTAAACCATCAGTGTTCACCTTAGACTTCTTTGACATCGTACCCCCATGGGTAGACTCCCAAGCAGCTACACCATCCATTGTCACATTAAATGTTCCGATACCCATAGGAAGTTCCTTGAATGTTGGAAGAGATTTCTTCTGACCTGGGACAAACCTGAAGAGTACCTTCTGATAAAGGTCAGGAAGCGCCTTACTATAAGCGATATTTACGACAATGTCATAAAATGCACTGCCCTTTGTAGTCTCTTTGACATACACGAGCTCTACTCCGTTGTTTCCTGTGAAGACAAAGCCATTGTCAGTAAGGAGTTTGAGGAATTCATCACTCTTAGTGGTAGACACATTATCTGCCATCATCATAATAGAAGTCACCTCTTTACTATTATCAAAGGTGTATTTGATAGACCTAAAAGCAGAACTCTTTGTCACATACGTATCAGAAATTCCATACTTATGTCCTGCATCATCCTGTAAAACACTTTTACGATTTTCCTCAAATTTACGGACATCTTCTGATGACGAGTCTGGTATAAGGTAAGGCAAGATCATGTGCATAATACCTGCCTGAGTAATCAAAATCTCTTTCACCTCGTCCTTTGTCTTCACAAATAGTTTGTGACTGCGGGCAGCCTTATCGGTATTCTCCTTAATAGTAAGTGCTAGGGTATTCTCGTTAGGAGAGACGCCCACAATAATCCACTCTGGCAATCCTTCCTCTATACTCCATTCTCCATAAGTGCTCTTCACGACAACATCAACTTTAGCCTCAAACTGATCAACTTCCACTTTGTCTAGCGATACCAGTAGTTTGCTAGCACTAGCTGCCTGCTCCACCATCATGCACTTGGTCTCGCCACCTGCGAAAATAATGACCTCGGCTCTACGCTCCATACCCATATTGGCATCCGCAGATAGAATAATTCTTTCTGCCAATTGGGTTACCTTGAGCCACTCCGCATTGGAAGTTGGTATCCACTTGGAGTAATTGGTATTTACAGAGATGCTTTTCTGACCACCCTCTGCAGTAAACTCCACTGTCGCATCCTCCGAGAGCTCCATATAGAGAGACTCCTCAAGGTTGTTGTTGCATGCTCCCAATAGCAGGAGCATGCAAGAAAAACATATTACTTTTATCTTATTCATACAAATCGAGTCTTATTAATTCTTTTTCCTCTTAGAAATCTTGACTGCCTTAATTTCAGAGTTTACGCCTTGTTCGTCATCATAACCAAAGACAATGATTGCCTGATCCCAAAACCTTAGTTGACGATCTCTCGGGGTATATTGCACACCAGGGCCAAATTCCGCATTACCTTTAGTTTTTAACATAGTCGCTCCGATCTTACCGTCTCTAGCAATCTCTAATCCCATATAAGGCAAAGCATCCTTATCGCCTCCATCAGCTTTTTTCTTCCAACCATCATAATAGTTGTAGTTACATATGTATATAATATATTGACGATTTTGGTCTGTTGGGATAACTTCAACGATAGGACCTTTCTCTGTTTCTTCTTTAATCGTAATTTTGAAGTCTAACCCAGCAATTACTTTCATAGGCTCGAGAGTGAACCTCTTTTCTACAACTTCAGTAGTTCGGTTACCTTCTTTATCACAGCCATATACGTAAGCTACATATTCCTTCCCAGGTTCTATTCTAGCCCCAGTTTCTGAGAGTTTGTCGTTTGTTACATTACCTTTCCTCAGGAAGAACTTATTAAGATAGCCTTTCCAATCACTTGGCGATAGTTTAATCCAGTTTGCTCTATCCCATTCCTCAAAAATACGATCCTTGCCGTACTTGTCGTAGGTTTCAGCTTTGCATGCCAGGAAAACGTGAGTCATTTCTGAGTCTGGGCTCTTTAGTGACAGAAGCGCTTCTGTTGGGACATTCTTGTTTATGGTAATCTCAAAGTTTACTTTCCTATATGCTCCAGCCTTAACGATGATTTTGCAAGTAGCCTTAGAAGCTCCTATTGTGGCAGTTATAGTGGATTCTCCTTCAGAAAGTGCAGAAAAATCTCCCTTATGGGTAAGTATCTTCACAACATTTTCATTACTGCTTTCCCATACAATTTTAGTGTCGGTATTCTCAGGCGTAAGTGTGTATTCAATGCTACCCTGAGTATTAGGAGCAACCGTCATCTCGCTCTTAGCAAACTTGATAGTCACTTCACCTGGGACTACTATGCTACCGCCCTGACCATTCAAAGGAATCTCATAGCGCTTGCCTTTGAAAGTAATGATGAGGAAACCAGGCTTAGAGCTGTCATCAATCTTGAGGTCGGAGCTACCGCCGTCGCCAGAAGCCTTGACACGCTGGTTGTTGTCGTCGCGGATTGGCAACCAGTTCATGCCATCGAGGCTGTACTCCCAGTAGCCGTCCTTTACCCTCAGTCTTGGGGTAACACCACTAGCACCATCTATACCCTCAGCCTTGATCTTATTGCCATCGGCATCGTACATGTACTTGCCATTAATGGTCCAGTACTGGATACCATCCTTTCCCTTGCGCACACCAATAGCAGAGCTTATGCCATCGCTACCGTTCTTTAGGGTAATCTTGCTATCATCACTCATGGTCAGTACATATCCGCTACCGTCGTCGAGCGTACGCCAGCTGGCAATAGTAAGGTTGCTCTTCTGAGCATCGATCAGCCCCTTGAGGGCTATGATGTCTCTGTTGGCACCTTCTGTGAGTTTCTCTACCCTTGCAAGGCGAGACTCATAGTCATCTAGTCGACGATAGAGTTCGTCTAGATTGTTGCAGGATGGCAGCAAGAAAGCTACCAAAGCAAGTAGTGTTACGAAATAATGTTTCATAGTTCTCATTCTTTATTAGTAGTGAAAAATTATTAATCCTCGAGTGATTTCTTTAGAAGTGAATAACGGCGGTTATGTTTTCATGCGCTAATTAGTTATATCTTTGGCACTATCCCAATACCTCCAAAATACTATTTCTAGCATCTCGTAAAGCTTGGCATGCTCAATAACCACAACTGTTAGGTTTGGTTCGCTCATTAAAGCATCCCTTAAGGGCAACATAACTACCCTTTTATCAAATAGGGTTAATTTCATTGGCAATGATGAAATTATTCTTGCGTTTACGCCCGCAGATGCACATTGCCGATAAAAGAAGTTGTCTCCAGAACCCTCTATTTCATGAGCTTCATAAATTACATTCATCTTTACTCCGGACTTGATAATCCGTTCGTTTTCTTCTGCTTCCAAATCCCTTTCCTCTTGGGTCATTACGTAGGGACCTTTACTCAGCTCTAATATTTCTAGCTTTGCGCTATTCCTGAGTGTCATATATCTATCCAATATCTCCCCTCTACCTTTAAGGATCTCTACGAAATCGTATTCTCCTAGTCTATCGGTACTACTATTGTAAATCGATTGTAGGGTAGTAGATAAAACCTTATAGGTATTGTTGATTTGAGTAAAATGCTCTTTGGCTTCGGCAATCAGTCCTCCTAACGCAATCTTTGGATCTACGGCAGAATACAGTTTCGCTCCACCGTCTTCAGGTAATCGCTCCTTACAAAATCCTATTCGAGTCAGTGAATTAAGCACTTCATATACTTTCGTCCGAGGCACATCCGCAAACTTCGGAATTGCTGAAGGTGTGATTTCTTTGACCCCGAGCAATACTTTATACACTTTAGCTTCTCTTTCTGATAACCCCATCTTAATAAGGCTTTCTATAATATTCGTCTCTTCGAATCGTTCTTCCATAGTTTGTTAGTAATCCTTAAAATAAACTAGATACCCCCGATGAGGTAACAACCGCAAATATATGTATTTTTCATAATAAAAATACTACATGGCGAACCGATATATGTATTTTATGTTTATTTAACCACTGAACCACCGAATCCCTCTCTACTGAGAAGCACCAGCGGCTCGCCTGAGCAACGAAATTTATTCCTAGAGATAAATAAATTTATTTGTACAGATAAATAAATTTATTTGTACAGATAAATAAATTTATTCCTAGGAATAAATTTCAGTGATATAGGGTATTCAGAATGGGTGTGATGCTGTAGGGCGGCGGTCATTATCAGAGAGGTTGGTGGTGTCGGAGAGGTTGTAGGGGCGAATAATTATTTGCCCCTACGATAGGGGGTGTCGGAGCTCTCCAAAGCGTCCGAGGGCTCCGATTCCACCGATAGTGAGAGCCGAGGGCACTGGCACCACCGATACCACCGAGGTCACCGATCAGGCGGTGGTGTTGGTTATTCGCTGTAGTATTGCCGGGCGATGCGGCTGCTGAGGCGGCTTAGGATCTCGTAGGGGATGGTTTGGCAGGCGTCGGAGAGGCGGGTGATGGGTAGCCCGTCGCCAAAGAGGGTGACCTCGGTGCCCGCCACTGCGCTTGGGGCGTCGGTGAGGTCGAGCATGAGGGTGTCCATGCAGATATTGCCTATGGTGGGTACGAGCGTGCCATCGGGCAGGCGGAAGGTGATATGCCCATTGCCCAAGAGCCTAGGTAAACCATCGGCATAGCCCACGGGAATGATGCCGATGCGGCTGTGGCGCTCTATCTTGCCCTTTCGGCTATAGCCCACGGTCTCTCCCGGATCTAGCTCCTGCACCTGCAGAATCTGTGTGGTGAGGGTGGCTATGGGCTCCAATCCCATCTCGTCCTGCGCGAGAGGGGTAATGCCATAGAGCCCGATACCGAGGCGCACATAGTCCGACCGATATTCAGGAAAACGGATAGCCCCAGCGGTGTTCAGCGCATGCTTGCGTACCGAGTAGCCGAGTCCCGCTTCGAGCCGCTGTTGCACCTCATCGAGTCTTGCCAATTGAGTCCGTGTGAAGTCGTCCTCACTAGGGTCATCGGCAGCGGCTAGGTGGGTGAAGATACTCTCTACCCGTATAGAATGCGAGCGGTGCAGGAGGTCCACCACCTCCGCTACTTCGTGTGGCATAAGCCCCAGACGGTTCATGCCGGTATTCCACTTGAGGTGGATGGGGAGAATGCGGTCGCCATAGGTCTCTGCTGCTTGGCTAAATGCTTGAAGCATCTCCAGACTGAATATTTCGGGCTCTAGTCCGTTCCAAATCAGTTGCCTAAAGGCAGATAGCTCGGGGTTCATCACTAGGATAGGGCTCTTGATGCCCTGCTCCCTGAGTGTCCTGCCCTCATCTACCACCGCAACCGCAAGGTAGTCGGTTCCCGCCCTTTCGAGCGTACGTGCTACCTCGTAGGCGCCCGCACCGTAACCATTTGCCTTGATCATGCAGATTGTGCCCATCCCCTTGGGGAGCTTGGTGCGGAGGGTGTGGTAGTTGTGTGCTAGTCGGGTGAGGTTGATACTGAGGATGGTCTGGTGCGTCTGGACCTTCCAGTTCTCAATGACCCTACCAAACTGCGAGGAGTTACTGCCCTTGAGGAGCACGATATGCCCGGCTAGTAGACTGTAGGGCAGGCCCTTATCCAGCGATGCCCAGTCGGGAAACCACCCGTCCACCTGCCGGAAGAGTGCTCTTTGCTCCACTATCCGTTGCCCCACGAGGTAGAGCCTATCGATATGGTACTGCCCGAGGAGCTGCGCCACCCTCGCATAGAGTTCGCCGGTATTGTGGCTACTATCCTCCATATCGCTAAGGATCAGAGCGGTAGGGAGCCCCTCTGGGTTGCGCCGCTTCATGAAGTCGAGAGCGGTTCGGAGCGAATCGTAGTCCGAATTGTAACTATCATTGATGAGCAATATCTGCCCCTTGCCCTCGAGCACCTCTAGGCGCATGGTGATAGGCTTGAGGTGGGCAAACTGCTCTAGAGTAGCCACCGCTTGTGGTGCTATTTGGCTCGCAATGAGGAGCGTGAGGAGGGTGTCATCGATGGTACCTTGGTCTAGGAAGGGCAGCTCTAGCACTATGCGTTGGCGTGCGAGCGTGCCTGTGATGGTCACGCCTGTGGGGTGGTACTCCTGGCTCTGGATAAAGAGCGTAGCTCCCGACCACTCGCGGCTCCAGTAGAGCGTCTTGGGTGCCAGCCCCATCGTCTCTATCTGGGTTCGGATTAGGGGGTTGTCGTAAGGCGCAAAGAGGGTACGGCAGTTGCGGAAAAGCTGGAGCTTCTCTGCCACCTTCTGCTCTAGGCTCTCGAAATGCTGCTGGTGCGCTTCGCCGATATTGGTGATGGCGCCATAGGTGGGACGGATGATGGCTTCGAGCCGAGCCATTTCGCCAGGGCGCGAGATACCTGCCTCTATGATACCGAGTGCTTGGGTATCCTCCAATCCCCAGAGCGATAGCGGCACGCCTATCTGACTATTGTAGCTTCGGGGCGAGCGACCTACCGAGAGGGTGGGGGAGAGGAGCTGATAGAGGAGTTCTTTTGTGGTGGTCTTGCCATTGCTGCCCGTGATGGCGAGGATAGGCATAGCCAGCTGTGCTCGCCGTGCTTGTCCTACGGTTTGGAGTGCCTCGAGGGTATCGGGGACTTGGATAAATACTGCGCCAGGGTAGGTGCCTTCGATGGCTTTGGAGACGACAAAAGCCCGCACCCCTTCGTTGTAGAGCTGCGGGATATAGCTATGCCCATCGCCACGAGGGGTGACGAGCGCAAAGAATAGTGTACTCTGTGGAAAAGTGAGCGAACGGCTATCGGTGAGCAGTAGCTCTATCTCCCTATCCTCAGTAGGGATAGCTCCGCCTAGGAGGGCGGATAGGTCTGTCAGTTTCATCGGCAATACTTATCAATCTGTGACGCCAGCTCTTGCACGTAGGGGTGGCTGGTTTCATCGGCAAAAGTAGCCAATTTTTGCGCTACAGTGTTATAATGTGCCGCTATTTTTAGGGGGTCAGTGGTGAGGGGACGGTGCTGCGCTAGGCGGAGGAGTTGCGCCCAACGGCGGTCGAAGTCGCTCTCGGGCTCTAGAGCAAAGTCCTGGAAACGGCTGAGGATGTACCGCACAGCCTGAGGGGTGGGGTGCGCCATGTCCTCCTCGAAGTAACGGTAGTCGCGTAGCTCATCGAGCTGAATCTCGTAGCTCGGGAAGTAGTGGATGCCCTCGCCCTGTAGGGCATCGATGGCGAGGAGGAGGGTGGACTTGGAGAGGCGGCTCTCGTGCGCTCCATCGCGGTAATGGGGGATGGGGCTGACGGTGAAGAGCACTTCGGCATCTCGGGCACGAAGCTCGGTAAGGAGCGGTTGCCAAGTGGCGACAATCTCCTCTACCGTAAGGCGTCGGCGGTGGAAGTACTTGGCGGGCAGGCGGTGGCAGTTATTGACCACCGTGCCGCTCTCTCCCCACTCATAGACATAGGCGGTACCGAAGGTGAAGACCCATAGACGGGTATCGGGCAGGGAACGCCAAGCCTCTTCGAATGCCCCGAGCATCTGTGTCCGTGCTGCGTCTTCGGTAGTGCCCGAGTAGCTGCCGTGGTGCATGAGGCTATGCCAAGTGCCTTCGTGCTCTAGGAGATGAAGCTCGGGACGATGCGCAAGGAGCCGCTCCAATCCCTCCGCCATGGAGAGGGGATTGTACATGATGCCGAAGGGCGAAAAGCCCGCATGGTAGAGGCGGGTGTAGAGGTGCTGCTGAAGCTCTTGGGCAAAACAAGAGCCCCAAAGGCTGATTCTATCGTGTCGGCCATAGCGGTGTGCCAATGGCTTTAGGACGACTTCCTTGCGCCACTCCATAGTCTAGCGGGGGAGGATGGTGGCAATGGAAAGACGGTCTGCCAGCTGGAGGTTGCTCTGGGGGGGCTGATGTGCCTCTACCGTAGCATAGGCAGGGTGCAGAGTAGGCGTCTCTAGCCATGTGAGCTCCGCCTCTGCTCCGTGCGAGGTATAGGCGTGCTCGAGATAGGTGGTGGTACCGCTCTGGAGTAGCCATTGGAGGTTGTCGAGGAGGTCGGGCGCAAAGGCGCGGGTGCCACTGATGGCGAGCCATACAAAGCCCACTACCTTGCCCTCGTAGTCGCCAAACCTAGTGTAGAGGTCGCATTGCAACTTATTGTGCCCCTGTAGTATCTGGGTGCGATTGACCTCTGCGAGCAGACGGTCGTGGAGTACCTCGGCATCCTCATGGCTGTAGAGGAGGAAGGGGTATTGTCCGTCGTACCCTAGGGTATTGAAGAACTTAGTCCAGTCGGCTTTCTCCAATAGGAAGGGGATAGAGAGGTCTATGGCGGTCAGTTCGTCATCGCCCCAAGCCTCTTCTTCCTCCGCTCGGAGGTTGTATTCATTTTCATTCATAGCTGTCTATTAATTACCATTCGATGGACTAAGATACCATATTTTGGGCAAAGCAGCCGTGCACTTAGGCTCTAGGAGAGAAGCGGGTGCACTTAGGTGGCGAGGAGGAAGTGGCGTTTGCCCAAGCTATCGGCATAGGCAATGAGGAAGCAGTCGCCCCCTTCGGTGATTCGGAGCTGCCGACGCAGTTGGTCGGTAGAGGTGGGGAGATTCTTGGTGATGAGGTGGAGCGGCTTTTGGGTCACCTTCTTCAGCCACCGTTTCTCGCCTAAGTTGTGCTCTAGGATAGTGAAGGTGCGCCCTGGGAAGTCGGTCAGCTCTGTCCGAGAGAAGTAGAGGTGGGTATGGGCGGCTGGTTGCCACACCTCGAAGGGGAGGGCAAAGGAGTCATAGCCTACCTTGGAAAAAGCAGGGTAGAGGTCGTGCACAAAGGCACCTATCTCGGGCGAGATGGGGGTGGTTTGTTGGGTAGTGGGGCGGGTGCTGTAGCTGAGAGTGTGGTGGGCTTGTAGCTCCACGGCAGTGATGCATCCCGTAGCCGAAGGGTGGAGGTGCAGGAGTAGCTCCTTTGCTTCCCGCTTCAGCGAGACCACGTAGATATCGAAGGTGTAGGGTAGTCGCTCGCGGAGGTAGGTGAGGTCTGCCATGGGCGAGAGCTTAATGAGGTATTGGCTCCGTGGCGCTACCGCTTGTAGCTTAGGGATGAGCGTGGTGATATCGGGAGCGCACTCCTCTATAAGGAATACCCTTGCCGTAGCGCCCGGACGGCGGTCGGGGTCGAGGTAAATGAGCTGTGGCTGGAGCGCTTCGGCTAGTGCCATGCCTCGCTCCTCTGCCTTCCCACTGTAACAGGTGATATTGCTCTGCCCTAGTGCGAGAAAATTATGGGCGGCAAGCTCAGCTCTCTCGGGCGAAGCATCGAGGTAAGTGACCCCCTCCGCTTTCTGTGCTAGTGCATAGCTATCTGCGCCCATCCCACCACTAAGGTCGAGGATCTGCCAGTGGGGCTCTATAAATCGGAGCTTATACGCCGAGGTCTCGGGGCTAGAGGATTGCTCCACTACCACCGGCTGAGGGATAAATACCGCCTTAGCCTCGGCCCACCTAGGGTGTTTGAGAGCGAGCTTCTGCCGTGCCTGAATAGCGCTTAGGGCTTCAGAAAGAGCAAAGCCCTGAGGGGCGTTTTTGCTCCTCAGGGCTAGGGTGCGTACGTCCTCATCCCTATGCGCCCATACGTAATCGATCAGCTCTTGGCTTGGCAGCATAGTGGCGGGGATTTATACTTTGGGTACGTAGCTCTCAACTACCTTGGCACCAGTGGTGGCAAGGTGGAGTTGGTGGATACAGGCAGGGAGGAGGAGGAATTGACCTTTCTCCAGATGCACCTCGCCATTCACCACTACCACGCCCTCCTCTACAAAGAGGATGGTGAAGGAGTCGCGCTCCGAGAGGTCGCAATGGTAATCATCGGTGAGCTGCAGTAGGCTCGTACGGAAGTATGGGCTCTCTGCTAGGAGAATTGGGTGGTTCTCTACCGTGCGGTCGTATGGCTCTGCGCCGTGGTCGTTGATACTGTAATCGATGACCTTAGCGGCATCCTCTATATGTAGTTCACGGGTATTGCCCTGCGCATCCTTACGATTGAAGTCGAAGAGACGGTAGGTGATCTTGCTCGCTT
This sequence comes from Porphyromonas levii, assembly GCF_018206105.1. Classification (NCBI taxonomy): domain Bacteria; kingdom Pseudomonadati; phylum Bacteroidota; class Bacteroidia; order Bacteroidales; family Porphyromonadaceae; genus Porphyromonas; species Porphyromonas levii. The sequence goes on along the minus strand of NZ_JADRGN010000024.1, from coordinate 6,739 downwards.
GCTGTATCTCCAGGAGTAGGTTGCCTGCCCCTATGGTGTGCACCTTGCCCGCTGGGAGGTAAAACACATCGCCTACGTGTGCCGTGTGGCTATCGAGATACTGCATCACTTCATCTGTCTTCACCAGCTCAGGGAGGTCGGTAGGATTGGTCTGCTTGCGCCATCCTGCCCTTATCTGAGCCTCCTTGGTGTGCTCTAGGATATACCACATCTCGGTCTTGCCCCAGCTGCCGTCGTGGCGTACCTCGGCATAGCTGTCGTTGGGGTGTACCTGCACGCTAAGGTCTTGGTTGGAGTCTATGAGCTTTACGAGTAGGGGGAACTTGCCGCCGAAGCGGTCGAAGACCTGCTGCCCTAGGAGCTGGCTCCCATACGCCTCGGTAACCTCTATGAGGCTTTTACCCTTTAGGGCGCCCTCCGAGACTACCGAAGCATCGCCCTCCATAGGGGAGATCTCCCAAGTCTCACCGATACCCTCGGCAGGTGCTGTGGTGCCTTTGTACTGATAAATCCTATTGCCGCCCCAGATGGTCTGCTTGTAGGCCTCCTGAAAGCGAAGGGGGTAGAGTGGAATCTGTTGGTTACTCATCAATCTTTCTAAGTATCATGGCAGTGCGGGCGGGTATGTACTGACTGAGCCAGCCTCTGCCATCGAAGTTAAACTCTGGGTCGCACATCGTGAAGTGCGCCACATTCATATCTATTAGCCCTTGCCCACCGAAGCGCTCTTCGTCGCTAGTGAGGACGACCTCGTACTTGCCTGCAGGGGCGGGGAACTTGTAGTCCACGAAGGATTGGGTGGGGTTGAAGTTGTAGATGAAGACATAGGCGCCACGCTCGTAGATAAGCACCTGGTCGTCGCCCTTCTCCCATAGCTGGCGCAGGGGTAGTAGGTGGAAGTTGGGTGCCTCCGTCATCAGCTGGAGCACTGCCTTATCCCACTCCACTAGCTGTCCGTAGCGTAGGAAGCCATTCTCCTCGAGGCTCCACTGTCGGCGTGCGTACTTGTAGCTCCAGCCATTGCCCTCCCGAGGGAAGTCTATCCACTCGGGGTGCCCAAACTCATTGCCCATAAAGTTGAGGTACCCACCATTGGTGGTGGTCATGGTCACCATGCGAATCATCTTGTGGAGGGCTACGCCACGGGCTACCGCTTGGTTCTGATCCGCTTTGTCCATGTGCCAATACATCTCCTTATCTATAAGGCGGAATATGAGGGTCTTATCCCCCACAAGGGCTTGGTCGTGGCTCTCGGCATAGCTAATGCTCATCTCGTTCTGGCGTCGGTTGGTGCACTCCCACCAGATAGATCCGGTACGCCAATCCTCATCCCTCAGTTCCTTGATCGTCTTGATCCAGAAGTCGGGGATGTTCATAGCCAGACGGTAGTCGAAGCCATAGCCTCCTTCGGTGATGGGGAGCGCTAGCCCCGGCATGCCGCTCACCTCCTCCGCTATGGTGATAGCGTGAGGGTAGACCTCATGAATCAGTTTATTGGCCAGCGTAAGGTAATCGATGGCATCGGGGTCTTGCCCGCCATCGTAGTAATCATTGTAGGTACAGAAGCTCTTTTCTATGCCGTGGTTGAAGTAGAGCATAGAGGTGACGCCATCGAAACGGAAACCATCGAAGCCAAACTCCTCGAGCCAGTACTTGCAATTGGAGAGCAAGAAGTGGAGTACCTCGTGCTTACCGTAGTCGAAGCACATAGAGTTCCACTGCGGGTGTACCATACGCTCGCCCGAGTGGAAGAACTGTGTGTGGGTGCCGTCGTACTTAGCCAGACCCTCCACTTCATTCTTAGCGGCATGGGAGTGTACTAAGTCCATAATCACCACCAGCCCCATACCGTGCGCCGTATCTATAAGGTGGCGAAGGTCGTCGGGCGTGCCAAACCTTGAGGAAGGGGCAAAGAAGCTCGACACCTGGTAACCGAAGGAACCGTAATAGGGGTGCTCCATGATGGCCATAAGCTGCACCGCATTGTACCCCTTAGCCTTAATCTTGGGGAGCACTTCGGTCTCGAACTCGCGGTAGGTGCCCACACGCTCCTCCTCGGTAGCCATACCGATATGCGCTTCATAGATAAGGAGCGGTTCATCGTGGAGCAATGCCCTCGGGTGCTTAGGCACATAAGGGGTTTCCGGTGCCCATACCGAAGCACAGAAAGCATACGTCTTGGGGTCTTGCACCACGTACCTCGCCCAGGCTGGTATACGTTCGCCCTCGCCTCCATTCCACACCATGTAGAGCTTGTAGTGGTCACCGTGCCCTATCTTCTCTAGTGGCAGCCTAAGCTCCCACTGCCCATTATCAATAGGGGTGAGCGCATACTCGGGGCTCCTCTGCCAGCCATTGAAGTCGCCAATGAGGTAGACAGCGGTGGCATTGGGTGCCCATTCGCGGAGGGTCCACTCGCTTGCCCCTCGGAAGAGACCGAAGTGGAGGTGCCCTGTGGCGAAGTCGCCGAGTGTGACGGAAGCGCTACCCAATAGCTCTGCTTCCTTTCTTATTACCCCCTCGTGTCGTCCCATGATTGCCTCCTTGTGCTTCGCTAGCCAAGGGTCGTTGCGTAGTAGTCCTAGCTCCTTCATTGCTTATTTAGTCTCTATAGCGTTTGACGATGTCGTCGTAATTGTCTATCCTGCGGTCGCGGAGGAAAGGCCACCAGCGCCGTACTAGTTCGCTCCGCTCCATATCTATCTCCACTACAGCGGTCGCCTCTTCGGTAGTCGAGAGCATCTCGAGTACTTCGCCCTGAGGCCCAGCCACAAAGGACTGCCCCCAGAAGGTGATACCGCCCGTGCGCCCCGAGGGGTCTTCCTCGTAGCCCACTCGGTTCACCGCCACCACAGGTAGCCCATTCGCCACGGCGTGTCCACGTTGTACGGTGGTCCAAGCCTCCCTCTGGCGGGTCTGCTCCTCGGGTGCATCGGTGCTCTCTGTGCCTATCGCGGTAGGGTAGATGAGGAGCTCAGCCCCAGCGAGAGCCATCAGACGAGCTGCCTCGGGGTACCACTGATCCCAGCAAACGAGTACACCGAGCTTGCCAAGTGACGTCTGTATGGGGTGGAAACCTAGGTCGCCAGGGGTGAAATAAAACTTCTCGTAATACGCTGGGTCGTCAGGTATGTGCATCTTGCGATACTTGCCCGCAATCGAACCATCCCTATCGAGCACCACCGAAGTGTTATGGTACAGCCCTGTCGCACGCTTCTCGAAGAGCGAAAGGACGAGTACCACGCCCGCCTCCTTGGCTACCCCACTGTAGTAGTCGGTACTATCGCCGGGGATAGTCTCCGCTTGGTCGAAGAGGCGAACGTCCTCTGTCTGGCAGAAGTATAGCCCTTCGTGAAGCTCCTGGAGTACGACCAATTGGGCGCCCTCACGGGCTACCTCGTGAATCTTATCGGTAAGGCGTTGGCGGTTGAGCGCTCGGTCGCCTGTATTGTGTTGCTGAATAATCCCTACTTTCATCGTCTCTCAAAGTGAATGGGGTCAATATAACCTTCGGGTACCTGCATGGTGATGCAGTGGAGTGAGCCATGCTGCTGTACCAGAGCACGGCAGTCTATGCCCACCACCTCGTGGTGGGGCATCGCTTTGCGTATGATCTCAAGTGCCACCTCGTCCATAGCATCTTGGTAGATAGGCACGAGTACCGCGCCATTGGTGATGAGGAAGTTGGCATACGTCGCAGGTAGAGGGTAGCCCTCTTCGTCGTACCTCTGCTCGGGCAGCGGTAGCGGAATCAGGGTGTAGCTCTTGCCCTCCACGGTCGTCAGCTGCTCTAGTACCTGCTTCAGCGCTACCGTCTGCGGCACTGTCTCGGCATAGCAATAGAGGATGGTATCGTCATCGACAAACCTTGCGATGGTATCGATATGCCCATCCGTATCGTCGCCTTTGAGCGCCAAGTCGCCCGCCAGCATATGGTGGCGCGTAACCCCTAGGTAGCTCATGATGGTCTCGTTGTAGTCGGGGTGGCGACTAGGATTACGGTTGGGCTCTCGGAGCACACACGCCGTAGAGAGCAGCTCGCCCCTACTATTCACATCGATAGCCCCGCCCTCTAGTATGAAGTCTCGGTGCCCACGCCCCTGTACCCCACTGTCGAATAGTCCGCGCTCGAAGAGCCGTCCTACAGCCCTATTGTCGAGGTTGGCGGCAAACTTAAGCCCCCAGCCGTTGAAGCCAAAGTCGTAGGCGGCACGCTGCCCCTCCTTCATGCCGAAGAGCGGCATCACATCGCGCATCCAAGTATCATTGAGTGGGAAGTGGTCGATATAGATAAGTGGGTACTTACCCCCGTGGCGCCAAGCCTTGAGCTGCTGGGGCGAGATACCACCCCCTTCTCCCACCAGGAGTACCACATGAGTGTACTGCAGTAGGTGGGTGATGATTTCAGTATAGCAAGCCCGCACCTCGGGCAGGATATACGCCCAGTCCATACCCTCTTCGGGCCAAGCCATGAGCACGGCCTCTTGCGGATACCACTCGGGTATCAAACCATTGTCTATCTTACGTAGTGCCATCTTTCTTACTCTTTTAGCCACAAAGATACTACTTTTTGTCGAGACCCATCTCGGGGAAGAAGAGCGCCCGTGTCATACCGTTCCTCTGTAGGATGCGCCATCCATCCAAAGGCGGTCGCACACCTCGCGGAGGCGGTCGGTGATACGCTCGCCATAGCGGCTGGTGAGTTGCTCTTCCGAAAGATTGCTTGTGAGGATGGTAAACCTCATGCGCTCGTAGCGGTGCAAGAGCAATTCGGCAATGGGGGTAGAGCGTGTGCCGAAGCTATTGACCTCCAGAGGCTCCACCCCAAGGTCGTCTATGCCGATGCACTCTTGGTCGGTACGGCTCTCGAAGAGCCTAGGGCTCTCCACCGCTAGTGCAGAGAGACGGCTTGCGGTCTGCACCAGCATCTGCACCCTAGTATTCCCGATGTAGAAGCGCTGGCTATTCACAAAAGCCTGTATCGCCCTCAGGAGTGTGGTCTTACCATTGCCCACCCCGCCATAGATGAGGAGCCAAGGCTTAGCCAGAGGGTTGGTGAGCCACTCCGCCACCTTGTGTAGGTTGGCGCGAGTAGCTTGGTCGGGCACCAGTTGGCGCCCTCTGGAGAGTACCTCCGAAGCGTAGGCAATCTGTAGGGCTTGCTCCAGACGGTCCACCTGTGTAGCAAGCGGTAGGAGGCAGTCGGGTCTAAATAGTTGAGTACCTTGTACCCTTTTCAGATTCTGCTGCATTTGTAATGCTCTCAGGTCTATGTTCATGATGTTTGTTGTATGCTTTAGGTTCAAAAAATCCAGAGTAGTTCATCGCTATACTCCGCTCTATAATCTCCATGGCCACCTTGGGATCTCCCTTGGAGTAGCGCTCCAGCTGGTTGTAGCACGCTCTGAGTGCTCGCTCCGAACGATAGCTCTGCCGCTTCTCTCGCTTGTAGGCTAGCCATTTCTCGAAAGCGGGGGAAAGGGGGGTGCGCGCAACGGGGGGCTTGGGGGCTTGAGGCACTTCGGCGATAGCCCTCCAGGGGTTAAGCTCCTCTGTATCCAAAAGGTCGTCCTTTCCCCCTTGGGGGGTTAGGGGGGTATTCTTCTTGATATGTTCTTTACTTATTATATTCTTATATTGTGTCCCATCGCTGTCCCGTCGTTGTCCCTCCGCTGTCCCGCCGGAGGGGTCAGCATCCATGTAATCATCGTATTTCGTGATGGTTATGATGCTAAACTGGTTGTTCCGAATTTTACTAATCTCTCCGCTCTTCTCTAGTTTGCATAATCGGGAGAAGACCATCTTGTAGGTGGAGTGTATGCCTTCGGCCAACTGCTGTGTACTTGTTACGAGTTGCCCCCTACGGATGGTGATACCCCTCCACTGCCGCTCCTCGAAATTGGCTGAGAGGAGTAGGTGGATGAAGAGGTGCACCATCAGAGAGTCGTCGTACCACTGCCAGTGCGTCAGATTGCGATGCAGCTTGATCCATCCTCCCATCATACCGGTTCGCCTAAGTAGTGGACAATAATCTGCTGCTGTAGCGGCGTGAGGTACCGCTTTTGGGGCGACCAATTGGTCGCTTCCAAAGCCTGCCTGAGTGCGGGATAAGTGGCAATCTCCTTGCGCAATGCTCGGCTTGCGCTCTTGGGCAGAATGTCGGGGAAATAGAGCGAGGCGGTATAGAGTACGCCTTGATTGCGCTGTAGTACCTGCGGTAGCGGAGGCAACTGCTCCCGAGTGTGGTCTCCGACCCCCTTTAGAAGGGTGCCACTGAATTTCATGTCTTGTTCCATAGTCGTTGAGTCATAATATATTACACGTTTCTTGAAATCCTTCTCTACCGCAAAGGTAATACAAAATAATATTATACGCAAATATATAATAGCAATATTTGTTATTGTTGTGTGTTGTAGGAGATTATAGTATGTTATCGGAGCCCTCGGATGCTTCGGAGCCCTCGAAGGGTTGTGGGGATGTAGGGGCGAATAATTATTCGCCCCTACGATAGGTGGTGTGGGTGGTGTCGGAGGCATGGGGAGATGTTTTTCGCCCTTACCATTGGAGGGGTTTTGGCGAGCCTGAGCAACGAAATTTATTCCTAGGAATAAATTTATTTATCTGTACAAATAAATATATTTATCTCTAGGAATAAATTTGCTCGCTAGCGCTATCTGCGAGTGCCGCTCTCTGCTCTAACTAACACCTCTAGGGTACAAGACATCTTCTCTTACCCTAA
>NZ_JADRGN010000023.1:0-35882 GCF_018206105.1 Porphyromonas levii | reverse complement strand
GGCAAGTCGCTGCGGGCGCTCGCCTGATCGCAATTTGGGGCTATACGATTACATGGGGGTGTCACATGCCATACTCGGTGCAGAGGTGCTCCAGAGCCATACGCTCGCTTACCTATCTAATAACAACCACAGTGTAGAGAATGGGACTATTATTATATCCTCTATACGCCTATCTCACAAAATATGGTTAAGTTTGTGAAGTCTTTTTAGGAGTACACATTATATATATAGATATTTATGAAGAGTAAAGAGGAGATCAGAGAGCAGCTCACGGTCTACAATACCCGAACCCGTCGCACGGAGATACTACAGCCTAAGCAGTCACCCCATGTAGGTATGTATGTCTGTGGGCCTACAGTCTACAGCGATGCTCACTTGGGGCATGCTCGTCCTGCCATTACCTTCGACCTTCTTTTTCGTTACCTCACACACCTTGGGTACAAGGTTCGCTATGTCCGTAATATCACTGATGTTGGTCACTTAGAGCACGATGCCGATGAGGGGGAGGATAAGATTGCTAAGAAAGCGCGTTTGGAACAATTGGAGCCTATGGAAGTAGTCCAGCACTACCTCACACGCTATCATAAGGATATGGACGCACTCAACGTGCTTCCGCCATCTATAGAACCCATGGCAAGTGGGCATATCATAGAGCAGATATTGCTAGTACAGCAGATTCTGGACGCAGGGTATGCCTATGAGTCGGAAGGGTCAGTCTACTTCGATGTAGAGAAGTACAATAAAGATCATAAATACGGTGTTCTCTCAGGGCGCAACGTAGAGGATATGATTGCTAACACGCGCGAACTGGACGGTCAAGACGAGAAGAGGAACTCTGTGGACTTCGCTCTCTGGAAGAAAGCGAGCCCTGAGCACATTATGCGTTGGCCTTCACCATGGAGCGATGGATTCCCAGGTTGGCATGCCGAGTGTACTGCTATGGGGCGCAAGTATCTAGGTGATGGGTTCGATATTCATGGAGGTGGGATGGATCTCATCTTCCCTCACCACGAGTGCGAGATAGCTCAGGCTGTAGCAGCAGAGGGCAAAGAGATTGTCCCTATCTGGATGCACAATAATATGATTACCATCAAAGGGCAAAAGATGGGCAAGAGTCTGGGCAACTTCATTACCCTCGAACAATTCTTTTCTGGAGACCACCAGCTACTTGATCAGGCATATAGCCCTATGGTGATCCGCTTCTTCATACTTCAGGCACACTATAGGTCTACCGTAGACTTTAGCAATGAAGCGCTGCAAGCATCCAGCAAAGGAATGGAGCGTATGATGGATGCCTATGCTGCGCTTGGTAGCATTAAGACTATTGAGATAGAGACTGAAGCACTGCCCGACTATGCAGGCAATTGCTATGCAGCGCTCAATGACGACCTCAATAGCCCTAAGGTGATAGCCGAACTATTTGACGCAACTCGACGCATCAACCAAGCTAAGAACGGCGAGAATGGACTGACTGCCGAACAGGTATCTACACTTAAGGAGCTATTCAACACTTTCTTCTTCGACATCCTCGGCATGAAGCAGATGGGAGCGGGAGAGAGTTCGGCGCACCTAGAAGCCTTTGGCAAGGCAATGGACTTGCTACTCGAGATTAGGCAAGGGGCTAAAGCAGCAAAGGACTGGGCAACCTCCGACAAGATACGTGACGATCTGAAAAAGATAGGCTTCGAGATTATGGACGGCAAGGAAGGCAGTAGCTGGAAGCTCTGATGATAATACTGATTACTGGAGGAGCGCGCTCGGGCAAAAGCACAGAAGCTGAGCGAAGGGCACTAGCGCTCTCCGACCATCCTACCTACCTTGCCACGGCAGAGGCACGAGACGGAGAGATGAAAGATCGTATCCGCAGGCATCAGGAACGCAGAGGCAACAATTGGCGCACCATCGAGGAACCTATACATCTTGGACAGATAGACTGCACTGGAGAGGTGGTATTGCTAGACTGTCTCACGCTGTGGACGACCAACGTATTCTTTATGATGCGTGAAGATATAGACAAGGCTTTAGACTTCCTGAAAGAGGAGTTTGCCCGTCTTGTAAACCACCCTGCCACTTATATAGTGGTTACCAATGAAGTGGGTATGGGGGGCGTCTCGGACAATGCGATGATGCGAAAATATACCGACTTGCAAGGATGGGTCAATCAACATATTGCGCAACAAGCCGATGAAGTAATATTCATGGTAAGCGGCATACCACTTAAAGTAAAATAACCAATATACTATGCGTAAATTCAAGATTCAACCATTAGATCAGGAGCTGAGGGAGGAAGTACTACGTTACATTGACGATATCGCCAAACCCAAAGGGTCACTGGGAAGACTGGAGGAGATAGCGCTACAGGTAGCCCTGATACAAGGGAAGCTACACCCTACGCTACATAAGCCACACCATATATTATTCTCGGCAGACCATGGTATCGAGCGGGAGCATGTGAGCAAGTCGCCACGAGAAGTCACCTGGCAACAGACGCTCAATTTCAAGAGACGTGGTACCTCTATCGACTACCTCACTCGTCAGCACGATATAGAGCTGGTAATCGTAGACTCGGGCGTAGACTATGATATTCCAGCCGACTTAGGAATCGTAGATAGGAAGATAAGGAAGGGGACTTCCAACTTTCTCTACGAGGCAGCAATGACCGAGGCGGAGTGCCAGCTCTGTATAGAGCATGGGGCAAGACAAAGTGAGATTGCCAACAACAAGGGCTGTAATATCATCTCGTTTGGAGAGATGGGGATTGGGAATACAAGCCCTTCGGCAATATGGATGCACAAGATAACTAATATCCCACTTAGTGACTGTGTAGGAGCGGGAAGTGGACTCTATGGCACTGAGATGGAGCACAAGTACAATATACTGACCCAAGCGGTTGCCAATGCACCGAAGGAGATGAATGCCGAAGAGGTAATGCGCTACTTTGGGGGCTTTGAAATGGTAATGACGGTAGGTGCGATGCTCAGGGCAGCTGAACTACGCATGACGATTGTCGTGGATGGGTTTATCATGACCTCCTGCATGCTGATGGCTGCACAGCTTAATCCCACAGTACTAGAGTATGCTATCTTTGGTCATAAAGGAGATGAGAAAGGGCATGCCAAGCTACTTAACTACCTTGGAGTACGACCTCTACTAGACCTTGGCATGAAGCTCGGTGAGGGTACAGGTGCGGTTACCGCCTACCCTATCATCAAGTCGGCAGTACTGATGATGACCGAGATGTCGCTTTTTAGTGGGGAAAACTGTATCGAGAAGTACTTCTGATAGTAAGGATGAGTAGCGCTAAGAGATTCTATTACGACATCATTGCAACATTTACGGCACTTACTCGCCTGCCTATCTGGGAGGTGAAGCAAGTGCCCAAGGAGCATTACGAGAGAGTAGTCTACTACTGGCCTATTGTGGGCTGGCTTACTGGACCACTTACTGCGGGAGTGCTGTTAGGGATGGGACAATTCACCCCTGTCGTTATCGCAGTCGCTTTTGCCTTTGCTTTCCGTATCCTACTCACGGGTGGGATGCATGAGGATGGACTAATGGATCTCTTCGACGGTTTCGGTGGAGGTCACACCAAGGAGCGTACGCTCGAGATTATGAAGGATAGCCACACTGGGGCGTTTGCGGTGATTGGCTTCGTCTGCTATGCTATCCTATGGGTAGGCTTGCTGGGATATATGCCACTAAAAACAGCTGCCATGACGGTACTGATAGCCGACCCAGTGAGCAAGTTTGTGGGCTCTAACTTACCACGCTTGCTCACCTATGCCCGCACAGAAGCACAGGCCAAGATGGGTGTAGTCTATGAGCGCCACCCTCATATAGGTCTCTTCTTCATAGCCGCAATATTCGGTCTTCTCCCCATAGCTCTATGGCACCCCATGGGGTGGTGGGTGCTCCTCTTTTCGGCAGTGACTTTCTTTGTATTAGTATGGATGATAAAGCGGAAGATTGGTGGCTACACTGGCGACTGCTGTGGCGCTACCTTTCTCATCTGCGAAGTGATTAGTTTTTTAGCGATATGGGTAATGGCATGAAAGAGCTTTGGGTAGTCCGTCACACCGCTGTAGATGTCCCCGAGGGTGTCTGTTATGGCGGCACCGATGTAGGACTCAAGGAGAGTTTCCCCGAGGAGGCTGCTGTGGTAGCACAAAACCTAAAGGGATATATCCCCGATGTGATTCTTACGAGTCCCTTATCTAGGGCAATACGTCTAGCTAAGGCTGTAGGGTACGAAGGTGCGCCGATAGATGCGAGACTGAGAGAGCAGCACTTCGGAGACTGGGAGATGCAGAGATATGATGAGATTACCGACCCTCAGATGCAGCTTTGGTACGAGGACTATATCCACGTGGTACCAACTAATGGGGAGAGCTTTGCGCAACTGGTGGAGAGACTAGGAGGCTTCGTGGAGGAGCTGAGAAGCTCAGAGCATAAGCGGTTCCTTGCCTTTGCACACGGAGGAGTACAAATGGCTATCGGCGCCTACTTAGGGCTATATGAGATGATTGATGCACCCAAGTATATTCAGGGATACGGAAGTATCGTTAAGTACCAGCTGTAGAGAACTTAAAACCTCATAAAAGAGCAGATTGCACCTAGTAAAGGGCGGTATACTTCAGAAAAAAGAGTAACTTTGCGTGATTGTATAATGTAGTAGAAGGGGGTGTATATCCCTTTGGGCTAATGGATTTATATTGAGATATGAAGAGATATAGATGGATAATGGGCTGCGCGGTGCTTACGCTTCTGGTTCTTTCTGGTTGTAGGAAGCATACTGCACGCTATGAGCCGCCAGTAAATCCTAGTTTTACCTTTCCTGGTCACATCGCCGCTAGCTTCCCTAAGCCTAAGGAGGAGGGAGCGAAGGCTCTTCCGAATCTCGATTTCCATATTGATAATAGGGTGATGCGTATCTGGAACAAGGTGCCGCTTCCCTATCAAAGCCACTACGATTCACTTGATCTCGATATGAAGGTGACATCGGAAGCGGTGGTTAGGATATTGAACGAAGAGACCAAGAAGGTAGCTGTCTATAATCCTCGTAAGAAGCTCAATCGTATAGATGCCACAGGAGGTAAGTTCCGTATCTCTATCGAGATTAAGGGAAAACCTACCCTCACCTACAACATGAGGATTATGACCTATGGTTATAACCCAGATAAGTTTACTTGGGTCAAGGAGAGCACTCAGCTGCCTATTGCCGCCGAAGAAGCGAAGACATTTACTTTGGGAGACACCCAATATTGGCTCGCACGCACAAGCGATGGCGGGGGCAAGCTGTACAGCTATACTAATACGACCTTTACCGAGGTTGCAGATGAAGCTCTTCCCGTAATGCTTCTCCCGACAACGCTCATTGTAGACAGCAAGGGGCTGGTATGGGTACTCGACAAAGCGGGAGCGCTATACAAGAGTCGCGATCTAAAGAGTTGGACAAAGCACCCAGTAGGAAGTGTTGTCCTTACTCAATTGGTTGGCGAGACCAATAAGCTAGACAACCAGCTTGTATTTACGGCTATCGGTCGTGAGGCAGATACCTATGCTAGCTATGAGGTCACTGCAAGTGGCATAGAGAAGAAGGGCAATGTGCCAAGCGGATTCCCGGTAACTGAGGCATTCGTCTACACATACAACTATTCTGGGGCGACCTCTACGACGCTATTTGGTGGTAAGACCGCCAAGGGAGACGCTGCACCCAAGAGCTTCTTCTTATCGGGTAGCGACAAGTGGGGTGTGACACCTTACCAAACTGCCGACCAACCTCTGCCGATGAGTGGTGGTCTATACCTTAGGACGGGGAACGACTCTGAAATATTTGTGATCGGTGGTGCTTACCCTAAGACTGGGGACTCCAACTCAATCAAGAGGAGTGTAGACCGTGGCATCACATGGAATGCGCTACCAGAGCAAGAGCTTCCAAACGGAGCTTTCTTGGCTCGTCACCATGCATCGGGATATGCGACAGGAAGTGGTAATCAGCTACAAGTGTACATCTTTGGCGGTATTATCAATGGCAAACCTAGCCAAGAGATTTGGCACGGTCTACTCGATACAACTGGTGGTATTATCAATAATTGGGAGTAAACACGATGATAGACCAAAGCTACCAAGCGAAGATAGACCGCACAAGAATACCTGAGCACATTGCGATCATCATGGATGGCAATGGGCGTTGGGCTAAACAGGCTGGACATGAGCGCACTTACGGGCACAAACACGGTGTAGAATCCGTACGTACTGTACTAAAGGCTGCCAATAAGGTAGGGGTAAAAGTACTCACCTTGTATACCTTCTCCGAAGAGAATTGGAATAGACCTAAGGAAGAGGTAGAGGCTCTAATGGAACTCTTGGTAAGCGCTGTACACAACGAGCTAGATGAACTCAACGAGAACCGCGTACGCCTAGAGGTTCTCGGGAATATCGAGGATATCCCCGAGTCGCCTAGAGAGGCACTTTACAAGGCTATAGAAGAGACAAAGGACAATACCGGATGCCGTGTGGTGTTGGCTATAAACTACTCAGGGCGTTCTGAGATTGTAAGAGCAGCTCGTCGCCTAGCAGCAAAAGACACAAAGGAAATCACCGAGGAGGACTTCGTGAAGGAGCTTTACCTCCCAGAGCTACCAGACCCCGACCTACTGATTCGTACAGGTGGGGAATTTAGGGTTAGCAATTTCCTACTATGGCAATTGGCGTATACCGAATTGTACTTTACGCCAGTCTTTTGGCCGGAATTTAATGCAGAAGAGCTCTACGAGGCGATTGTGGACTACCAAGGGAGGGAAAGACGATTTGGCATGACCGGAGAACAGGTGAGCGAAGATAAATAAATTGAGATCTGATGATAATGGGCAATATAATGCAGAGACGTAAGATGGTGAAGCAAATATACCGACTGGCTATGGCACTCGTGATAGGTAGCTGTATGCTCCCTAGTCTTCATGCACAAGTAGACCAAACTCCTGTGGTCTCCTACTCTCGTCCTACAGAAAAGGTAATTGCGGGAATCGAACTCATAGGGAATAAGAGCTATGAAGAGCAGGTAGTAATCAATATCTCCGGTCTCAAGGTGGGACAAAGGATAACTATACCAGGGGAAGAGATTACTAGGGCGGTTAAGAACTACCTCAAGAATAGTCTATTCAGCGAGGTAGGTATCAATGCAACCAAGATAGAAGGAGACTCTGTGTGGCTTAGGATTAATATTGCTGAGCACCCTAGGCTCGCTACACTTAACCTATATGGTATCAAGAAGGGCGAAGTAGACGACCTGAAGAAAGGTAAGCTACTAGCACTTCAGCAAGGCACACAGGTTACGCCAAATATCATTGACCGCTCCAAGATAGAGATAAAGCGCTACTTCGACGAGAAGGGTTTCAGCGAAGCCTCTGTAGAGAGTACACTCACCCCCGACCCTAATAGAGAAGGGTATGTAGACCTTGCCTTCAACATCCAGAAGAATACCAAGACTCGTGTAGAGCAGATTAACTTCTACGGCAATGAGCAACTAACGGACAATCAACTCCGTAAGGCGATGAAGAAGACCAATGAGAAGTTTAGTCTATTAAAGCGCTTCATCCCAAGTATATTGGAGATCTTTAGTCAAAAGAAGTTCTTGGAGGCAGACTACAAAGCCGATCTAAAGAATATCATTGACCTTTACCATGAGTACGGCTATCGTGATGCAGAGATTCTGAAAGATACGATTTACCGATACAATGACAAAAGGATTGCTATCGACATCCATATCAACGAGGGACAAAAATACTACATCAAGGATATCAACTTCGTAGGTAATACGAAGTACTCTACGGCTGACCTAGAGCGCCTTCTCGCACTCAAGAAGGGAGATGTCTATGATCAGAAGAAGCTCAATGACCGTATGGTGAAGGACGAAGATGCTATTAGCAACATCTACTCCAATAATGGCTATCTCTTCATCAATATGATGCCAATCGAAACCGAGGTAAAGGGAGATTCAGTATCACTCGATATCCGCATCCACGAGGGTAAGCCTGCCACCATCAACAAAGTCGTAATCTCTGGTAATGAGCACGTATACGAAGAGGTCATTAGGCGCGAGATATATACTAAGCCAGGTATGCTCTTCAATCGCCAGTACATCATGCGTACGATGGAGCAGATCAATAACATGGGGCACTTCGATCAGGAGAAGATTGCACCTGAGATTATCCCTAACGAAGACAATGGTACTGTAGACATCGCTTGGAACCTTGTACCAAAGAGCAACGACCAAGTAGAACTATCTGTAGGTTGGAGCCAATCTGGTCTCATCCTAATGGCAGGATTGAAGTTCACCAACTTCTCTATGCGCAACCTCTTCAATCCATCTTCATACAAGGGATTCCTGCCACGAGGCGATGGACAAACCCTCTCACTTCGCGCTCAGACTAATGCCCGCTACTACCAGAGCTATAGTGTCCAGTTCATGGATCCTTGGTTTGGTCGTAAGCGTCCTAATATGCTGAATATCTCGGCATACTACAGTAGGCAGACCGATATCAATCGTCGCTACTTCAATAACCAAATGTCTACGCTCCAGACTATGAACCCATACGGTTATAGTCCCTATGGCTACAATCCATACGGAGGTTACGGCGGCTATGGTTATGGCTATAGCCCATACGGCGGCTATGGTGGATATGGCGGTTACGGTGGCTATGGTGGTTATGGCTATAACTATGGTATGATGCAGGAGCAGTACCAAGCACTCTACGAGAGTGCCTACGACCCCGATAAGACCTTGGATATGCTTGGTCTCAGCGTAGCGTATGGTAAGCGACTCACTTGGCCAGACGACCGTTTCCAATTCCAGGCAGCCATCAACTACACGATGTATAGGATGAAGAACTGGAGCTCCTACTACTACAACTTCGGCATGGAGAATGGTACCGCCAATGATATCAACCTCAGCCTCACCCTATCCAGAAGCTCTATCGATAATCCTATCTATACCCGTATGGGATCGGACTTCTCGCTGAGCCTAAGTTCTACTCTCCCCTATTCTCTATTTGATGGTATAGACTACTCTAACCCCAATATCAGTCAGGCCATCCGTAATAGGTTCATTGAGTACTACAAGATTAAGGGTAAGGGACAGATATTTATCCCGCTCCTCGACCCTACGACCAACAAGCGCACCCCTGTACTCATGTTTAGCGCAGAGAGTGGAGTGATTGGCAACTACAATCAGTTCAAGCGCTCCCCATTCGGCACTTATTATATGGGTGGTGACGGTATGAGCGGCTACTACGGCGGTTATCTCAACGAAATGGTAGGACTCCGCGGCTACAAGAATGGTAGTATCTCGGGTGCTAGTGGTCGTGGCGCTTACGCTTACAGCAAGTTCTTCATGGAGCTTCGCTACCCAGTGATTTCCGAGAATAGCACCATGATTTGGATCCACGCCTTTGCCGAAGCAGGAAATGCTTGGGAGCGTATCCAAGACATGAACCCCTTCCAGCTTAAACGCTCAGCCGGTCTAGGCGTCAGATTTATGCTACCGATGGTAGGACTTATGGGTATTGACTGGGGCTACGGTTTCGACATCCCAGATGGCAGCAACACACGTGGCGGCAGCAATATCCACTTTATCCTCGGTCAGCAGTTCTAATAACTAAAGAGAATAAGAATATGAAGAAGACAATCGCAAGACTATTTGCCACAGTCGCCCTTACGGTAGTGGCTTTTGTAGGAGTATCTGCACAGCAGCAGTCACAGTCTTCCTACGCACTTATCGATATGCAGTACCTCATGGAGAAGATACCGCAATACAAGTCGGCAACAGGCCAGATTCAGAAGGAGACTGAGAAGTGGACTAAAGAGATTACTCAGCTCAATGACAAAGCCAAGCAGCTCTACATCAAGTATCAGAAAGACATAGACAAGATGTCGGCAGACGAGCGCGTAAAACGGGAGAATGCCATAGTACAAGTTGAGGAACAGGCATCCAAGCTACAGCAGAAGTACTTCGGACGGACTGGTGAGGCAGCTAAGCTTCAGGAGAAGCTCATCAAGCCGATACAAGACACGATATACGAAGCCGTCAAGCTCATCAGCCAGCGTAGAGGCTACCTCATGGTCTTCGACCGTGCAAGCGCTGTTGGCACCATTATATATGCCGACCCAGCTGCCGACATTAGCAATGATGTGCTCATGGTACTAGGGGTCTCAGAATAAAAGAGTAGCTTTGTAACGTTTAGCAAGAATACATAACAACAAAATTGATAATAAGATTTAGATGAAGAAGATTTTACTTTCCCTCGTAGCCCTAATGGCTATGCCACTAATGAGTTTGGCTCAGGAGCAAAAGATTGCAGTCGTTGATGTCAATTCCATCATCATGCAGATGCCAGAGACTAAGGCAATGCAGACGACCCTCGACAACCTACTCAAGAAGTATGAGGATACACATGTAGCAATGCAGGAAGAGTTCCAGAAGAAGTACGAAGCATACGAAGCAGAGCGTGAAGGTCTACTTGAGACCATCCGCACCCGTCGTGAGCAAGAGCTTCAGGATCAGGCAAAGCGTATCCAAGATCTTCAGCAGGTAGCACAGCAAGACTACCAGAAGAAACAGGTAGAGCTCCTTACTCCTATCCAGAAGAAGATCCAAGATGCTATCGCAGCAGTAGGCAATGAGAACGGCTACACTTACATTGTAGATGCAGCTACAGTACTCTTTATGAACAACTCTACAGCTATCGATGCTACCACAAAGGTAAAAGCTAAGCTTGGTATGTAATATTTTACCATAAGGAGTAATAGAAACAAGTGCCGTTGGTTTTGTAATGCAAAGCCAACGGCACTTATTTCATACAAGGAAGACAAATATTAACCCGAAAAACTGTGCTAGTATCAGAAAAAATATGTAAGTTAGTGGCAGAATTCAAATAGACACGTAACCGAGAGTGAACAGACAAATATTTTCAACACCAATAAAACTGATATAATCATGACTAAGACAGTTACATTTAACAAGTTGAGAGCGTTTAAGAATAGCTTACCACACGGAGCTATTGCACAGATAGCTGATGAGCTGGGACTTAAGGAAGAGACCGTCCGCAATTACTTCGGTGGTAATAACTTCAAGGAAGGTGAGCCTACTGGTTCGCACCTCGAGCCTGGGCCAGAGGGTGGTATTGTCGTACTGGACGACGTTACCATTTGGGACAAGGCTCAGGAGATACTAGAACAGAGCAAGGCGTAACCCGTCTTTACCCAGAACCTAAATGCAAGAGTACCTACAGGGATTACTTCCCAGTGGGTGCTCTTTTTATTAATATCTCGTGGCACTCCAACCCCTATCCCCAGCATCCACCAGCCGTATGAGACTGTTGCACGGTGGCGAACTACTGCGTTACTTTCGACATTCGACTTCGGTCACGTACGTGAGTACGCTCCCGTCAGCCTCAGTCTCAGTGCCTTGTATTTCACCACCGTGCAACGTCTAAGCCGATTTGCTTGCAAATCGGCGAGAATGGCACTTCGTGCAACATTCTCCGTATGCGCCAATATGAAATCGCCACATTGGGGTTGCCACCAACTATTTTTGTACAACATTTCCAAGCGTGGAAAGATAGTTTTCCAACGTTGGAAAGATAAGTTTCCAGCCTTGGAACGATAGCTTTCCAAGCATGGAAAATATTTTGGAAAAGGGACGCACTCATATAATAGGTCGACACTACATAATAACGGAAGCGTCTGCGTTCCAAATACAGAGCGGCAGAAACGCTTTCTTGTGCAGTAGTCCCATTATTACTATCTTTGTATTCAGATGAAAAGGATACTCACATACCTCACTTTGGTCCTCCTCCTAGCTAGTTGCTCCGAGGTGCAGGAGACTAGTGCGCCTACCCTCACTGAGCTTCGCGAGGTAGGGAAGCTCGAACTCATAGAGTACCGCACCGAAGAGATATTCATTATCTCTCCAAAAGAGCAAAAGCTCAAGCTCATCATGACTCTAGACGAAGTGAGCAACTATCTTGATAACCTTCTCACTGTAGGAGATCGCATTGGCGTCTACTCTTTCGAGAACTTCAGCATCGCCTATATTGATCTCTCTCAGCTTCGGGATGAAGATATTCGCTATGACGCTTCCCGTCATGCCATTGTTCTTACCCTACCAGCAATTCAGATTGAGCCTATTGGGCGAAGTGGTGAGATCCGTAAGCTCCACGAGAGAGTCAGCGGACTACAATCCAATATCTCCAGCGAAGAGCGCCGACAAATGCAGAACCAAGCCTCAGCGCTAGCCATCAAAGCTCTTGCACCAGGCACACCCAAACATAAAGACTTAGTTCAGCAGGCAGAGCGAAAAGCACGTGCCTACTTCACAGGCATGCTTCACGCCCGAGGCTGTAAGGAAGTAACGATTACGTTTAGGTCATGAAGAAGCTCATTATCTATCTCATACTCGCAGCTGTGCTCGTCTTATCAGGTGCCTTACTCTACCGCTCGTGCACAGCAAAGCCAGCCGAAAATACCATCCTTTTGTCGGCATCCAACGATGCCAAAGAGATCGTACGCCTTACAGCTCTCGAAGGAGATCAGGTGGTTCCTGTCACTTTCCGAAAAGGAGGTATCGGGGCTTTCGGCATAGGCTATTACCGCACCCGTATCTACTTCGATGTAGAGCAAATGGCTCATGCCATCGTTGGCGATACCCTATATCTCCGTTTGCCCGAACCACAAGTACAGATACTCGAGGAACAACAACAGGGGTTCCGTGTGCTCGATGTGTGGGGTGAGAATATCCTTACCCGCCTCCAAGGGCCTCAGCTCTCAGTAGAAGACGAAAACCAGATGAAGGCAAAGGCGATAAAAACCCTTCGTGCTCAGCTCCTGCGAGATGGTTCTCTCGATAGAGCGAAGACGCAGGCCACTGAGATGATTCATAAGATGTTGAGCCTCATACCAGGCACCGTAATATTACTAGATTATACCGACCCTCTTCCCGAGGGCGATAGACCCATAGATTCATATAGACCATTAGACCAATAAAATGAGATATACTAGACGCCAGACTACCCCAGCTCGGGTTGGTCAGATAGAAATAGGAGGCGATGCCCCTATTGTCATCCAGTCGATGACCAATGTAGATACCAACGACATAGAGGCTTCCGTAGCACAGATACAACGACTTGATCAGGCAGGTGCCCAGTTGGTTCGCCTCACTGCCCAAGGTACCCGAGAGGCGAAAGCACTAGGAGAAACCCATAGGCGCATCCGAGAGGCTGGTTGCCAGCTTCCGCTATCGGCAGACATCCACTTCAATCCCAAAGCTGCTTACGAAGCCGCACTCCATGTGGAGAAAGTGAGAATCAATCCAGGCAACTTCTACGACCCAGCTCGCCGATTTAAGCAGATAGAGTATACCGATACAGAATACGCCGAAGAGGTGAAAGGGCTCCAAGAGAGTTTTGAAGACTTCCTTGAGCACTGCAAGCAGCACCATACCGCTATTCGCATAGGGGTCAATCACGGCTCCCTCTCCGATCGTATCATGAGTAGATACGGAGATACGCCCGAGGGGATGGTAGAGAGCTGTATGGAGTTCCTCGATGTATGCCATCGTACCCATTTCCATGATGTGGTTCTCTCTATCAAGAGCTCCAACCCTCTAGTCATGACCCACACCGTGCGACTACTGGCTGCGCGTATGGAGACTGAGGGCATGCACTACCCTCTGCACCTAGGGGTTACCGAAGCAGGTAATGGCGAGGATGGACGTATCAAGAGCGCTGTAGGGATTGGCACCCTTCTCTCCGAAGGCATAGGAGACACCATTAGGGTAAGCCTTTCGGAAGAGCCCGAAGCGGAAATACCTGTCGCCAAAGTATTGCTACAGGCGCTAGACGAACTAGCTCACTCTGAGCCACTAGACTTTGACACCCAAGGCACACCATTCCGAAGCGAGGAGCGACCACTTGTCCTTATGGATGCCGACGATGCTTTTGGTCGACTACTCCCCGATGACCGCCCCGATATTCAGGTCACAGACCAAACGAAGCTCCGTACCATTCTAGATACCGAAGCGCTCCTGCAGCCTAGACAGCAACTCGAAGAAGGGGAGCTTCTAGTAATACAGCTCTCCTACACTTATGCCCCTACCCTTATGCTTGCGGCACTAGATCAGGCAATGGAGCAGCCCTATATCCTACGCATTGATTGTGGCAAGCGCGCCCTTGAGGAGCTACCAACATGGTTGGGATTTCAGCTCGGAGGCGCCCTCATGCGTGGACAATTACAGGGGCTTTATCTCCGTAGCGACATCGATGCCCCTCTCACCATCAATAGCATTGCATTCGGACTACTACAAGCTACTCGTCGCCGTATCTCTCGCACCGATTACATCTCCTGCCCTAGCTGCGGGCGCACCTTATTCGACCTACAGAGCACAGTAGCACGGATTAAGGGAGCCACAAGCCACCTCCGAGGGCTCAAGATTGGGGTAATGGGTTGTATCGTGAATGGTCCTGGAGAGATGGCAGATGCCGACTATGGCTATGTGGGTAGTGCCCCGGGGAAGGTGGATCTCTATAAACAGAAGGAACGTCTTAAGCGCAATATTCCACAGGAAGAGGCGGTTACCGAACTGATTAACCTCATCAAAGAGCATGGTGACTGGAAGGAACCCGAAACACTCTGAACCATAGACATGAACATCACTGAGCTACCCCTTGAGGGACTACAATTGGTAAAGAGCCGACGTTTCGACGACTCCCGAGGCTACTTCATGGAAGTATTTAAGGAGGAGGAACTCCAACGTATCCTCACCGATCACCCACACTTTATACAAGACAACATGAGTTGTTCGCACCGAGGCGTATTCCGTGGGATGCACACGCAACAGGCACCAATGGCACAAGCCAAACTAGTGCGCTGTGTCTCGGGACGCATCATTGACTTTGCTATGGATATTGAGCCAACATCCCCCACCTTTGGACAGGTGGTGGGGGTTGAGCTCACGCCCGAGAGCGGGCAAGCCCTCTATATTCCCAACCGCTACGCACATGGTTTCCTAGCCCTCGAAGACAATACCAGAGTACTCTACAAAGTAGATGCACCCTATGCTCCCGAAAGCGAAAGAGCCTATAACTATCAGCACCCCGCCCTCCTCTCCGAGATAGAAAAATACCTACCCCTCAGCCAACTTATCGTTTCCGACAAAGACCAAGACGCACCACACCTACTATAAAAATGACGAAATAATGTTGGTAATGGTAGAGCCAGTTCGCTTGATTGAGGTTAAAACAACAGAATCAGAGTAAAAGACATTTCCTATACATAATCATTACAAACAATAGTCATATAAATATGATACCAAATTAAATGGAGAGGAGCTAGCTGATTATATGATAGACTATAATCTTGGTCGCACCACCCAACAGATCTATGAGGTGAAGAAAATTGATAACGATTACTTTGTTAACAATTAAGTTAGATTTCTTGTGCTTCTAATGTTAGCTAGGAAGTTATGGAAGAGGTCTTTTGGAAAGCTGGGGTAAAAAGGCTAAATTTGTGGGGTATAATATGGGGCGGGACCTATAATAATGGAAAAGAAGTGCATAATTAATAGTATTTTAGACACGGATCTATATAAGTTTAGCACCAGCTATGCGTATGCAAAGCTCTTCCCTAGAGCTCGAGGGCGGTTTGCCTTTGTGGATCGTGACAATACAATTTATCCCGAGGGTTTCGACACACTACTCCAAGAGGAGATAAACCTGATGACACAGCTCAAGCTCACAGATGAGGAAGCGGACTTCCTCGGTCGTGAGTGTCCCTACCTTCCTCCTTTCTATATCGACTATCTAAGAGGGTATCAATTTAACCCATCCGAAGTAAAGATTTCTCTTGACGAGGAGCGGCACCTACATATTAGTGCCGAGGGGCTACTCTATCGTGTTACATTGTGGGAGACACCAATATTGGCTATTGTTTCGGAGCTTTACTACAAAGTGATGAATGAGCAGCCAGATCTTGAGCATGTCCGTAAGGCGACTATTGAGAAGGCTCTTATGATGAAAGAGCATGGACTACAGGTCTCTATCTTCGGGATGAGACGGAGGTTTAGTTCGAAGGTGGAAGACTTGGTGACACAGTTGCTTAAGGAGTATGCCGGGAATAGTCTCTTCGGCACCAGCAATGTCTATTATGCTATGAAACATAACCTTAGAGTAAGTGGTACGCATCCTCATGAGTGGGTACAGTTCCACGCTGCTATATATGGCTACAAGATGGCGAACTACATGTCTATGGAAGACTGGATCAACGTTTACGACGGAGACCTCGGCACGGTGCTCACCGATACCTATACGACTGATGTATTTATGCAGAACTTCAGTAAGAAGCACGCCATGCTCTTCACCTCGATGCGCCATGATAGTGGCGACCCTTATGAGTTCGCAGAGAAAGCAATAAAAAGATACCAAGAGCTGAAGATCAATCCTATGCTCAAGTATATCGTATTCAGCGACAGCCTCAATATCCCTAAGGCAGTCCAGATAAAAGAGTACTGTGAGGGGCGAATCACTACGACGTTTGGGATTGGTACTAATCTAACCAATGACGTGGGGAATGAGACGGTACCACGCAATATCGTGATGAAACTCATCGGCTGTCAGATATCACCTCGGCAGAAGTGGCACCACTGTGTAAAGCTCTCCGATGTAGAGGGCAAGCATATAGGTGACCCCGATGAGATTGACTTGGCTCAGAGGACGCTTGGGATTAAGCAATGATCTAGATAAAACAATAAAGTATATAACATGGACACACAGAAGCAGACACGTAAGGGCGAACTTCCAGAGAACGCCTACCGCCCATTGAAAGCAGGCGAGAGCTATCGCCCCGTAGTAGGTCCAGAGGAACGACCTAAGCAAGCCACAGCCTATAGTGTGGGTTGGGGTATCATTATGGCGGTAATCTTTAGTGCCGCAACGGCTTATCTTGGGCTCAAGGTAGGGCAAGTATTTGAGGCCGCTATCCCTATTGCAATTATCGCAGCAGGGCTCACGACAGCGATGAGAAGGAGAGGTGCGCTACTCGAAAATGTGATGATACAGAGCATTGGTGCCTCGAGCGGTGTGGTGGTAGCAGGTGCTATCTTCACTATCCCCGCAATATTTATCCTGAAGGCTAAGTACCCCGAGATGACGGTCAATTTCCTCCAAATATTTATTAGCGCACTCTTGGGAGGCGTGTTGGGTATCCTTATGCTGATTCCATTCCGCAAGTACTTTGTCAAGGACATGCACGGAGAGTATCCGTTCCCAGAGGCTACAGCAACTACTCAAGTACTCCTGAGTAGCGAGAAGGGCGGTGCTCAAGCCAAGCCACTTCTCTTATCAGGACTGATTGGTGGTCTATACGATTTTATTGTATCTAGCTTCGGAGCTTGGCACGAGATCTTCTCGAGCAAGGTATTGCCTTGGGGGCAATCCATTGCCGACAAGGCGAAGTTGGAGTTCAACCTAAATACCGGAGCCGCAGTAATGGGGCTTGGTTATATCATCGGACTAAAGTATGCAGCTATTATCTGTGCGGGTTCGGCACTCGTATGGTGGGTAATTACCCCACTCATGAACCTCATCTGGGGTGGTGATATCATCGCTTTCGGAGACCCCAATATCACGCAGACGATTAGCGAAATGTCGGCAACAGAGATATTCTTCAACTACGGCAGGAATATCGGTATCGGTGGCATCGCTATGGCAGGTATGATTAGTATCTATAATAATAGGAGGATTATCTCGAGCGCAGTAGGTCTTGCCAAGCGAGAGCTGAAGCAAAAGGGCGGTGGAGAAGAGTCCAACTTACCACGGACAGACAAGGATATCAGTATGAAGATGGTGGTGTGGGGTATCCTACTAGCACTCGTCTGCATCTTCATCTTCTTCTACTTCGGAGTAGTACAGGGCAATCTACTATGGGCGGTTATCGGACTCATATTGGTAGCTGTTATCGCCTTCCTTTTCACCACGGTAGCAGCAAATGCAATTGCCATTGTCGGCTCCAACCCTGTGTCTGGTATGACACTCATGACACTCATTGTAGCAAGTGTGGTACTTGTGGCTGTAGGAATGGAGGGACCTAGTGGTATGGTTTCGGCGCTTGTCATTGGAGTGGTAGTATGTACTGCTCTATCTATGGCTGGTGGTTTTATCACCGACCTCAAGATAGGCTACTGGCTCGGTACAACCCCTAAGGTACAACAAAGCTGGAAATTTCTAGGCACCCTAGTATCTGCCGCTACAGTCTGCGGTGTGATTATACTACTAGACAAAGCTTACGGCTTTACTGGAGATAATGCGCTCCAAGCCCCTCAGGCCAATGCTATGGCGGCACTGATAGAGCCCCTAATGACTGGTTCAGGAGCTAAGTGGGCACTATACGGTATTGGGGCACTACTTGCCCTTGTGCTAACCCTTCTGAAGGTACCAGCGCTACCTTTTGCACTGGGTATGTTTATCCCACTCCACCTCAATCTACCCCTACTCTTTGGCGGCTTTATCAGCTGGTATGTAGGTAGCCGTAGTAAGGATGAGGCGCTCAATAAGGCGCGTGTAGACAAGGGGACTCTCCTTGCATCTGGATTTATCGCTGGTGGCGCACTGATGGGCGTCGTGAGTGCTATACTAAAGCTCGCTGGTACAGAGTTTACACTGACAACTTGGTTGGCAAATCCATGGAGCCATGTACTGACAGTGGTGATGTATTGCGCTATATTCCTATACCTTCTACGCTCTAGCAAGAATGCCAAAGTGGAGGCTTAACCAAATGAAGATGAACTTAAAAGATAAAATAGAGATAGTACAAAGTGAGATTGCGAAGCTGGGGCTCGAGGAGCGCCAGCCTCGCAATCTATACGAGCCAATGGATTACATCATGGCGCTTGGAGGTAAACGATTGAGACCTCTGATGCTCCTACTGGCTTACGAAGCATACAAACCCCAAGGAAATTGCTCTGAGATAGCTCCAGCAATGCGAGCTATAGAACTCTTTCATAACTTCTCGCTGCTCCACGATGATGTGATGGACGATGCCCCTATCCGCCGTGGCAAACCCACGGTATATAAGAAGTGGGGCGCCAATACCGCAATACTATCGGGGGATGGCATGCTGGTGGAAGCGTATAGGCACCTGGCACAGCTGGATGACCAGAAGATACCAACTGCACTACGACTCTTTAACGATATGGCAACGGCGGTATGTGAAGGGCAACAGTATGATATGGACTATGAACTTCGCGCACTTGACCAAATCACAATTCCCGAATACGTGGGTATGATTAGGCTCAAGACCTCTTTCCTTTTCTGTGGTGCAGTATCGCTGGGTGCTTATTTGGCAAATGCTCCAGAAATAGACCGTGAACGTCTATGGAAGGCAGTGGAGATTATGGGACTGGCTTTCCAAATCAAAGACGACTACCTCGACATCTATGGCAACCCAGGGTTTGGCAAACGCCAAGGCGGCGATATCCTAGAGGGCAAGCGCACTTGGCTATTGCTTACGGCTTATAACAAGGAGCCAATGGCTGTAAAGGAGGCGCTCTCTATTGCTGATGAGGATGAGAAGATAGCCACAATGACTGCCCTCTATACACGCCTCGGCATTGGAGAAGCAGCGTTGTCGGAAGTGCAACGACTTAGCGACGATGCTACGAGGGTGCTCAATGAGCTTTCGGTAGAAGCGGATGCTCTGAAGCAGCTATTTACTTCATTGGTAGCAAGGGAGGTATGATGCATCCATTGGTAGATACACATACCCACCTTTACTATGCCGATGAAGAGGAGCGACTAGATTTCTCTAGAGACATTGACCAGGTTATTACTCGGGCAATCGATGCGGAGGTGGGCTACTTCCTCCTTCCCAATATTGATAGGGCAAGCTATCCGAAGATGATGGCGCTCTGTAAGCGCTATCCTAAGCAATGCTACCCTATGATCGGCTTGCACCCAACAGATGTAGGCGAGGACTGGGAAGAGCAGCTAGCCTTTCTATATTCTGAGCTCCAAAGAGCACCCGAAAGATATGTCGCCGTGGGAGAAATCGGTCTTGATTATCACTGGGAGCTAGAGTACAAAGAGGAAATGATAGAGGCATTTCGACGCCAGTTAGACTGGGCGTTGGAATACAATCTACCTGTAAGTGTACACAGCCGCGATGCCGAGGAGGATACCATTGCAATACTCTCGGGATATGCTTCTAAAGGCTTGCGAGGCTCTCTGCACTCCTTTGGAGGCAACGAAGCGCAGCTACTCCTAGCGTTGACCGATTGCCCCAGTTTCATGATAGGTATCAATGGTGTCATTACCTTCAAGAATAACCCGAACGTAGTTATCTATAAAAATAACCTTCCTCTTGATCGAGTATTGATTGAGACAGATGCCCCATTCCTCAGCCCTGTACCCCACAGGGGGAAGAGAAACGAACCCTCCTACCTACACCATATCGTAGCCAAGCTCAGTGAAATGTATGGCATAAGTGTTCCGGAGGTACGACAGCAGCTCTTTGTCAATTCGATAAAAATGTTTAACTTGCACACTCAAACCATTGGATAACCACAAAAGGCTACATTGTTCGTTTATAAGCAGTTGAACCTACATAATAGAGGGCAAGCCCAAAAAAGTTGCTTCAAAAGTGGCTAGATACGAAGAAATGAATTAGATTTGTGGGGAAATTGGCTAGCGAAAGTGTTCGCAGTTGATCTTGGAGAGGTGCTCGAGTGGTTGAAGAGGCACGCCTGGAAAGCTTGTATACGCCTAAAGCGTATCGGGGGTTCGAATCCCCCTCTCTCCGCAATAATATAACTAGAAAGTATTTATCACTAATCTTTAATTAAAAGAGAACTTACAATGAAAAGAATTTTAGCAAGTATTGCTCTGGCAGGTTTGCTTACTCTTGGCGCTGCCAACGTAGCTTTTGCTCAAGATGCAACTACAGAACCTGCTGACAGCGCAGCTACTGCAGCTCCAGTTGAGGAGATGGCAGCACCAGTTGAGGAGGCAGCAGAAGAGATGGCACCAGTAGTAGAGGAGGGTGGTTTCCACCAAGCTCTTAAGACTAAGTTCATCGAGGGAGGTCCAGAGTTCATGGCAGCAGTTGCTATCGTGCTCATCCTTGGTCTCGCATTCTGTCTAGAGAGAATCATCTATCTAAATCTAGCAGATGTAAACAACGAGAAGTTCCTCGAGGAGATTGACCAGAAGCTTCAGGCTAACAAGGTAAACGAGGCTCTTGAGCTTGCTCGCGATACTCGTGGTCCAGTAGCATCTATTACTTACCAGGCTATCAGCCGTCTAGACCAAGGTCTTGAGGCAGTAGAGCGTTCTATCACTGCATACGGTGGTGTACAGGCAGGTCTTCTCGAGAAGAACATGTCATGGATTACGCTCTTTATCGCTACCGCACCTTCTCTAGGATTCTTGGGAACCGTAGTAGGTATGGTATTGGCATTCGATACTATCGAGCAGGTAGGTGACATCTCTCCTACAGTAGTAGCAGGAGGTATGAAGGTGGCTCTTATCACTACCATCTTCGGTCTTATCGTAGCTATGATCCTTCAGATTTTCTACAACTATATCCTTGCTAAGTTTGAGGGTATCATCAACAAGATGGAGGATAGCTCTATCACTCTCGTTGACTCAGTAGTAGCTCATCAGGAGAAGTACGGTAACAAGTAATTATTTGAATAGGAGAATAAGACTATGTCAGTAACTAAAATACGGAAGATTTCCAGTACAGCACTGCTAGTTCTCGCAATTCTCACAGTAATCGTAGTAGGGCTTTTCTTCTTTGGTGGGTATGTTGATTCAACTGCACCAAAACCAGAGCCTGTCTTTACAGATGTTCTGTTCTATCTAATGTATGTTGCGTTGGGAGTAACCCTTCTAACCATGCTATACTTTGGAGTAGTAGGAATTGCAGCGAGCTTAGCAGATCCTAAGAGGCGTAAAGGCGCACTTGGCGGACTACTATCGCTAGTGGCTATTGTAGCACTGCTTGTTATCACATACGCTATCGGTAGCACCGACAAGCTTGCACTCAGTGTAGATTTCCAAAAATATAACACAGAAGGATACCTCAAGTTTGCCGATATGTGGCTCTATAGCATCTATTTAGTGCTTGTGCTTAATATCATTGCACTTATTGGGTTTGCTATTAAGGGATCTCTCAAGAAGTAAGAAGTAACATTTTGAAAGAAAGGATTATTTATGGCACGTGGAAAGAAAAAGATTCCAAAGATTAACGGATCTTCGAGCGCCGATATCTCTTTTATCCTGCTACTCTTCTTCCTTCTGACTACATCTATGGGATCGGATAGTGGTCTAGCTCGTCAGCTACCACCAGCCGTACCACCAGACCAACAAGATGTCTCTATCGACATTAACCGTCGAAATATGCTACGCGTTAACGTGAATAACCGCGGTCAGATACTTGCCAATGGCGAGGTAGTTGATCTCAATGGTCTTCGCGAAAAGGTTGCAGAGTTCGTCCTCAATGAGAACGACAGATCTGATCTTGCTGAGCGTGTAGTAGAGTCATTCCCTCTTGTAGGGGCACAAAAGGTGACTAAGAATCACGTCATTTCGCTAACCAATACAGTAGATACGCGTTATAGCGACTACATCTTGGTACAGAATGAGCTAACTAAGGCTTATATGCAAATACGTGATCAGCAGTCTAGAAAGCTTTTTGGTCTCTCATTTAAAGATGCAAGTCTACAGCAGCAAGAGGTGTTGATTGATATGTATCCTCAGAAGATTTCTGAGGCAAACCCAAGAGAATTTGGTAGTAAGAAAAAGTAACGAGTACATTATGAGTAGATTTACGAAAGATGGAAGCCGTGAAGTACCGGAACTAAATACCATGTCATTGCCTGACTTGATTTTTGCGTTCCTATTCTTCATCATGATGGTGACCTCTATCCGTGAAGTAACTATGATGGTACAAATTGCACTCCCTCAAGCTACAGAGCTTACAAAGATGGAGAAGAAGTCGCTTGCTACTTATATTTATATGGGTGAGCCACTCAAGCAATACCAAGAGAAGTACGGATCGGAAGCTGCAATCCAGCTCAATGACCAGTTTGCAAGCACTGCAGATATCTTTGACTATATCGCTCAGGAGAAAGCAGCAATGTCTGAGGCTGATGCCCCATACATGACTACTATCCTAAAGATTGACAAGGATACTAAGATGGGTCTTGTAACTGAAGTTAAGCAGAAGCTAAGAGAAGCAGATGCGCTTAAGATTTTCTATAGCGCACTTAAGGGCAAAGAGCTATAACAAGCTCTTTCATAAAGAAAGTAGAGTCGCATCTTCACACTTGTGAGATGCGACTCTTTATTTGTACCATACTAATGAGCATCAGTACTGAAAGCTAAGTACAATCACCTAAAATGAGAATGTTGCACGAAGTGCCATTCTCGCCGATTTGCTTGCAAATCGGCTGAGACGTTGCACGGTGGTGAAATACAAGGCACTGAGACTGAGGCTGACGGGAGCGTACTCACGTACGTGACCGAAGCCGAATGTCGAAAGTAACGCAGTAGTTCGTCACCGTGCAACAGTCTCAAAATGAGAATATTGTGGGAACCAAGACGGTCTCAGGGGAGCACCCATTATTACAAGCGCAAGTAGGCAAATTTATTCCTAGGAATAAATTTATTTTTCTGTACAAATAAAAATATTTATCTCTAGGAATAATTATTTTTATTCCTAGAAATAAATTTTCCTACTCAGGCGAGCCAAGAGGAACGCTTTAGTAGCGATTAGGTCAGTGGTTAGCAATCTTTCGACTCCAGTAGGGAACGGGCTGGTTGAGGGAGACAATAGTGCAGTGTTCGGTAGCCACGTCTGAACTGAGGAGTAGAGGCAATGCCCCCTTACCTATGGAAGACCTTTGGGTTAGGGAGTTGAGGTCTAAAGAAGAGCGAGGGGAGAAGGAGCGAAATATTTCGACATAGACTACCAAGTTATGGCTTTGCCAAGTAAACATAAATATGTACCTTTGGGTATAGGATTTGACGTATATGAAGAGAATTGCAATCATAATCGCCTCACTGCTCCTAAGCCTTTCCCTAGTAGCCCAAGAAGCGACCACTGTCCTCTCTCCTATTCAGCAAGCGAAGCAAGCACTGGAGGAGGGTCGGTATCATGACGTAGAAAGCTGGTACAATGGGCTTTCTAAGAAGAATAAGCGAGCTGCTCAGAACTTGGCTTTGGCTACAGTGGCTGCTACCAATAGCTATCGAATAGACTTGGCAGAGGAGCGCATGCGCCTCTACAATAGCCTAAAACTGAGGAAACAAGAGGATCTTGCGAATAGGGAGAAAGTAGAGGAACACTTTGACTTGGTGCATCGCATGCTTTCCAACACACGCTCGGTCAATACTTCTGAAGTGCATTTGGGGACACTTGATGAGCTACTCCAGATCATACAAAAGCAGACTGGACACCTTGGAATAACCTCTGCCACAACTTATATTACTCCGGATGGCAAGACCAAATGGCAAGTGGGGAATGATAGTGTACCAGCATTTGAGGTGGTGCATAAGCTTGGCAATGGAGATTGGGACGAAGCTAATGCCGAAAAAATAGCGATACGAGGGCTACCCGAGGGGGCAAGTCTGAGCTATCCTTTTCTCCTCAGCGATGGAAATACGCTATACTTCTCTATCGAGCAAGAAGGTGTCACGCCTCCCAACACAATGGGCGGTAAGGATGTGTATGTTAGCAGATACGACAGAGAAGACCAGGCT
Organism: Porphyromonas levii; assembly: GCF_018206105.1. NCBI lineage: Bacteria > Pseudomonadati > Bacteroidota > Bacteroidia > Bacteroidales > Porphyromonadaceae > Porphyromonas > Porphyromonas levii. Next base: position 11,073 of record NZ_JADRGN010000023.1, on the reverse strand, counting down.
TTACTGGTACCCACTCAATTATCTATCCCCTTCAACAGCGCATCGGACGACTTTGCGTATGTAGTGGATGAGCAGACCGACTTTGGTTGGCTGATAACGTCTCGCGACTGTGTGAGCGATACGCTACGTCTCTATGTCTTTGCGCCCTCCACACTCGCTCGCTTTGAAGGCAGTGAAGGGTTATCGGATGTGGCGATGTGGCGCAACCCGCCATTGGTCGAGCGGAGTTATAAAGCGCCCCAAAATATCGGGCAGAAATCAGAGAGACCAATCCTCTTTTGGGTAGGTGATCTGGCTATTCGCTCAGAAGAAGACTTGCCGAATAGTCAGGCAAAGGCAGCCTTGAAGCAGTATGTACAACTTCAGCAATCTATCAGTAGCACAGAGAAGGCACTGACGGCACTCCGAGAGCAACTGCAGTCCAATCCTAGGTTACTAAATGACCTCCGAATGCGAGAGCAGGTTCTCAATCATGAAAAGAATTTGGAGAGCTACCGATTACGCCTCAAAGCCATACGCAATGAGGTGATAGGTCTAGCTTTCCCCAACTATAGATAGACTTGAATATATGACAGCACTTACCTTTTTCCTCGCCCTATTGGGAGCTATCCTCACAGCTGCTCTTATTCTGCTCGAAATCTTTTTTATCCCCGGGATAGGATTACTAGGGATTCTCGGTGTAGGCGGCTTCATCGGGCTTGAGATCTTCCTAGTCCGAAGTGGTCAGTTTACGCTAGCGATTGCCTTTGCAGTACTCACCATCATCATCTTCCTCATAGGCTTCTACTTATTCAGTCGGAATAAGTTTATCAAGAAGGTAGAGCTCACCGATGCGGTAGACGAGATAGCAGTAAAGCTCCCCAAGGGTATCTCTGAGGGAGACACAGGTGTCACCGCTAGCCGACTAACACTAGGTGGCACTATCCGTATCGGCAAGGACACCCTACTCGAAGCGGAATCCGAGGAAGGATTTATAGATGAGGGCGAACCTATCTATATCTCAAACATTAGGAATAATAGGGTCTTCGTGAAGAGAACCCAAGGTAATAATAACTAAACACTTAACCATTTATATTTATGTACGATTCATTTACAATATGGATAGTGCTGGTGGTGATTGCTCTTGTACTAATAGCCATCTTCCTCCGCTACTTCCCTATCCTACTTTGGATCTCTACCCGCGCTTCCGGGGTCAAGGTCTCACTGATTCAGCTCTTCCTGATGAGGATACGTAATGTACCCCCTCACGTGATTGCTAAGGCAATGGTGGAGGCGCACAAAGCTGGGCTGCAGCTTACGAGAGATGAATTGGAGGCACACTATCTAGCCGGCGGGCATGTAGAGCAGGTAGTGCATGCACTTGTCTCTGCCAATAAGGCGAATATTGATATTAGCTTCAAGATGGCTGCAGCCATTGACCTCGCAGGGCGCGATGTGTTCAATGCGGTACAGATGTCGGTAAACCCCAAGGTAATAGACACCCCACCAGTAACGGCAGTAGCAAAAGATGGTATTCAATTGATTGCCAAAGCTCGTGTCACGGTACGTGCTAATATCCAGAGACTAGTAGGTGGAGCAGGCGAGGAGACCATTCTGGCTCGTGTGGGCGAAGGTATTGTAAGCTCTATCGGTTCGAGCGAAAGACATACCGTTGTACTTGAGAATCCAGACTCCATCAGTAAACTAGTGCTCCGTAAGGGGCTAGATGCGGGGACAGCTTTTGAGATTCTCTCCATTGATATCGCCGATATTGATATCGGTAGGAATATCGGAGCAGTACTGCAGATGGATCAGGCTCAGGCAGATAAGAATATTGCTCAAGCCAAGGCCGAAGAGCGCCGTGCTATGGCTGTAGCACAGGAGCAGGAGATGCGTGCCCTAGCTCAGCAAGCTAGAGCCAAGGTAATCGAGGCAGAGGCAGAGGTTCCTCTTGCTATGGCAGAGGCTTTCCGCAATGGCAACCTCGGTATCATGGACTACTATCGCATGAAAAATATAGAGGCAGACACCTCTATGCGTGATGCCATCGCAAAGCCTATTTCAGAAGAAAAGATAGGCAAAGAAAGCTCTCACGAAGACAAGAAGAAGTAAAACCCAGTGAAAGGAGGTGTGCATTCAAGAGCTTTAGCTCCACTCTACACGCCACCTTCTATGCACATTGACAATGATTGAAGTATGAACAAATTCGTAATACCAGAGTCTGAACTCATAATTAATAATGATGGAACCATCTTCCATCTCCATATCCGCCCAGAGGATATCTCCGATAAGCTTATTATCTGCGGTGACCCTTCACGTGTAGATATGATTGCTGCAAACTTTGATAGTATCGAAGTAAGTGTCTCTAGCCGAGAGTTTCATACCGTAACAGGCACCTACAAAGGCAAGCGCCTAACGGCTCTATCGCATGGTATTGGCTCAGATAACATTGAGATCGTTCTCAACGAGTTGGATGCACTCGCTAATATCGACTTTAAGACCCGTACGGCTAAGGACGAGCACAAGCAGCTAACGATAGTACGTGTGGGCACGTCAGGTGGTTTGCAGGACAATGCACCTATTGGGTCTTTTGTCTCAGCCAACTATGCTATTGGCTTTGATGGGGTGCTCCACTTCTATGCCGATCGAGACAAAGTGTGCGACAAAGCATTCGAAGCAGAGATGGAACGACAGCTAGAGTGGAAAATAGATGGTCTGAAGCCTTATGTGGTCAAAGCTCCTCAGGATATGATTGACCAATTTGTAAGCCCTGGCGGTGTGGTACCTGGTGCCACCATAGCTTGCAATGGTTTCTATGCGCCACAGGGACGTCGCCTGCGTGGTATCCTAGCTGATCCCAAGCTCAATGAGAAGATTATCAACTTCGACTACAATGGAGTGAAGCTCACCAATTTCGAGATGGAGAGTTCTGCCCTTGCTGGTCTGGGAGCTATCTTGGGACACCGTGTGATCACCATCTGCACCATCATAGCAGGGCGGAAGAGTGAAACGATGAATACCGAGTACAAGGGGACTATCGAAGGATTGGTAGAGATGGTTCTAGACCGCATCTAATCCCCTACACCCACCATATAATTACCCTACACCTTTCACCGAGGTGTAGGGCAATTATTTTATCCTTAGTATTTTATTGTCTGACGCAATTTGGGTACCTTTGTGGTGATTCAAAGAGGATAGGTGAAATTCCTTATCGGTGGTATAGTCCACAACTCCTATTATTAGGACTGACATGGTGCAATTCCATGACCGACGGTTATAGTCCGGATGGTATTTAGAATCAATGGTGTATACTTCTCTGAAAGTCTTATTTCAGAGGGAAACGCATTATTCTGGTATATCATTTCTCCTCTTGCAGTATAGAAGTATTCCTATAATTATAATATTAAGCACAACAGAAATGAAACAATCAGAAACACTACCTACAGTAGTTGCCAATCGTATTGAGGCTGCCATCGAAGCTCTTCGAGACGGCAGAGGTATTTTGCTCGTGGATGATGAGGATAGAGAAAATGAGGGGGATATTATCTACCCTACTTCTAATCTAACACCCCAAAACATTGCACTCATGATTAGAGAGTGTAGCGGTATCATCTGCCTTTGCCTGAAAACAAAGAAGTGTCTTGAGCTCCAACTACCTCAGATGGTACCCAACAATACTTGTGTCAACCGCACAGCATTTACCATCTCTATAGAAGCAAAAGAGGGGGTGACCACTGGCGTTTCTGCTAAAGATAGGTGCCACACCATCAGAACAGCGGCTCGCGCAGAAGCCCGTCCTGAAGACTTGGTACACCCAGGGCATGTATTCCCACTTCAAGCAAAAGAGGGCGGGGTGATGGAGAGAAGAGGACACACGGAGGGGAGTATAGATATTGTATCTATTGCTGGTCTTGGTGATTCCGCTGTATTATGCGAGCTGACTAATCCAGATGGGACAATGGCGCGTATGCCAGAGATTAAGAAATTCGCTGAAGCGCACAATATGCCGGTGCTTACAATCGAAGATATCGTCTGCTACCGCACGATCCACGGATAATCGGTATAGTTATGACATAAGAGGCTCCGAAAACCATCGAGTTTTCGGAGCCTCTTATGTATATAGGTAGATTATTACTTAAGGACGACCTTAGCAAACAGACGATCCCCGAGTACTACACCTAGGACATTATTGGAGAACTCTCGGGCCATTGCCACGCGGGCTTCGGCAGTCTGTGTACCGACATGTGGGGTCATCACTACATTGGGCATATCGTAGAGCGCATCGAGTGGGTTATCGTCGTGCTCAAAGACATCGAGTGCTGCGCCTGCTATAGTCTTATTCTTGAGTGCCTCTACAAGATCTGCTTCGTTCACTACCTTTCCACGGGCGGTATTGACCAAGATAGCAGAAGGTTTCATCATCGAAAGACTTTCTTTATTGATAAGATGATGTGAATCCTGATTGTAAGGTGTATGAAGAGAGATGATATCGCAGGTCTGGAAGATCTCTTCTTTCGTGGCGTAACGGACACCCTCCTGAGCCTCTTCGGCTGGGGTAAGCTGTGTACGCTTGTGGTAGACGACCTCTGCACCCATAGCTCTCAGTATACGCCCTACCGCTCTTCCAATATTACCATAACCGATGATACCTACTTTCTTGAGATAGATGTCGGTACCCAAACCATCGGCAAGCGACCCTTTAGCACTAGAGCGCTGACGGCGCATGGTGCTATCCCATATAGCAATCCTTCTGGTAAGACCTAAGAGGAGAGCCACTGCAAGCTCGGCAGTAGGTTGTACTACCGCTTGTGGGGTATTGGTAACAGTGATACCCTTGCTCTGGGCATAGGCGACATCTATATTATTGAACCCAACAGCATAGTTGGAGATAAGACGAAGATTAGGGAAGTGGTCGATGACCTCCTTGGTGATAGGGAGGGTAAACTCTGTACCCAATATGGTAGCATCATTGGGCAAAGTAGGTAGCATATCTAGGCTAAACTTTGCGCCCTCGGGAAGTGTCTCCACATTAAGATGCTGATACAACTCTTCAAATCCTGATGCTACAGTAGGATGGAAGAGGAATAGTAACTTGTCTTGTGCCATAAATATTATGATTTTGTATGATTAGTACCACAGTTGGTTGCGCCCATAACTTGGCTGATTGCTCATCTGATACTTCAGATCATGAAGCAATTGGCTCTTCACTGCGATAGTAAAGTTGTAGGACTTGAAGGCTCCAATAGGTATAAAGCTAGCGGTCATACTCCAACAGTGCAGGTCTCGGGTGACATTACAACTCATATTGGTAATCCTTCGCTCATCGAAGTTGTAGTTGGCAGAGAAATTGAAGCGCCAATTCTTGGTTGGAGAAAACTGCCCACTAAAGCTAAGGTCATGTCTCCACTTATAGGCGAACTCTTTAATCTCAGGGCGGAAGTCACCTGGACCGAGAGAAAGGTTATAGTTGAAGTTAAGGCTCCAATCTATCCTATTCTTAAGGTAGCCATCTCGGTCAAACTCTCCCAATGGACTATCCTGAGCCGAAAAAAGCGATTTCCCTGCTTCGTTATTGGCACCCTCTCCTCCGAATGACGACTGATTATCATTTGGGGCATTATCCCCGAAGCCCGACCTATCGCTAGAGGTATCTCCTTCGTCTTCACCACCTCCTTTTTTCCCAGAGAAGAGTCTCTTAATCTTATCAATGGTCTGGTTATTGAAGGTGTACGAGAACGAGGTACTAGTACCACGGAAACGACCGATTCCCTTACCATTAAGCACTCGAAGTTTATCTACTCTATATGGGATGATGCGACCATCATGCTCATGATAATCCCAAAGATAGGGGTCGAAGGCTCCGCCTAGTCTGAGCGTGAAGGCATCGGATAGGCGTAGAGAAATAGAGGCATTGAGATCGCTCCACTGGAAGGAGTCGGCTGCAAGATTGTAGCTTGTGGAGAGGTTGAGCGACTCTATCAAACTTATCTTCTTAAACTCTGTAGAATCTTGCTTTATCTTGGCTTCTAAGTTGTTGGCTAGAGAAAAACCAATACTTCCACTCTTGCCCCTACCTGGCACACCGAAGAGTTGCCTATCATAAGGGGATACATACTGCTCTACCTCTCTACCATCGGGCGTAATGTATTGCAAACGCTCCCAATACCCCCACCGAGGATCGCCAAAGTCGGGACGATAGTTGATAGAAATGGATGGCTCCATGCGGTGACGAATCATATTGACTTTATCGCCTAGGAATGGCAGTGGTTTCCAAAAACCATAAACGGTAGTGGAAAGAGAGAGTGAGGCATTGAAGTCGAAGACCCTATTGAAACCGTATGTAGTATCGGTAGCCACTACTTTATTCAGCGCAGGGTCGTACGCATGCTGTAGGCGAGAGGTGTACCAACGTTCGTTATAATTAAAAGATGGGGTTACTTTGATATAATTGAATAAGTCAAAGGAGGCACTCACAGGGATGGAGTGGCTCATACCATTCTGCCAATCCTTGAGGATATTCTTCTTTAGAATCTCCTTCTCATCCGTCTGGATAGAGTTACGGAGCTGTCCCGAATAGGATAGAGAAATCTTTTCGTACCACCTTTCCTTACCGACCTGCTGCTTCCGCTTAAATGGGTAGATACGGCTCATATTGATAGAGAGATTAGGGAGGGTAACGGAAATCCTCTTCTCTCTAGACTGCTGGCTAATATCCATAGAACCAGAGATACTCCACGGACTATTGGGGAATCTCTGCGAGAAACTGATACTAGAGCTCTTGGTATTCTCTCCCATAATAGCCTGGTTATACAGACCATCTAGATTATTATGGTTATAAGTGCTGGTAGAGAAGTTAACGTTGGCAGAGAAAGTGCGGTAGGGATTGGCCTTAGGATCCTGCCGGTGACTCCATTGGATACGGAAGTCTGTAGCTTTGGAATAATCGCCCGCCACTTTATCCCCCCTCTTAGTCACGATATAGCTGGCATTAATGCTACCACTATACCGATACCTCTTTCTGTAATTGGACTGAGCTTGTACCGCCCACGATCCTTTTGTATAAAGGTCTCCGGTGAGCTGAAGGTCTACATAATCATTAATAGCAAAGTAGTAGCCACCATTGCGGAGGTAGAAGCCTCGCTCCATCTCATCACCATACGTAGGCATGATAAGTCCTGACGCTCTAGAAGTGGTAAATGGAAAAAAGGCAAAGGGAAGACCAATCGGCAATGGCACATCAGCGATAACGAGGTAGACAGGACCCGAAACGAGGTCTTTGCCTGGACGGACCTTGGCTTTGGTTAAGGAAATATAGAAGTGTGGATGCAAATGATCGTCGCAGGTCGTATACTTACCCTCCATTAGATTGAGAAGCCCAGCATTGGTACGCTTTGTACGATTAGCAGTAACGAAACCCTCTCCCTGCTGTGTGACTACATCGGTAATGTAGCCTTGCTGGGAATTGATATCATAGTTAATGGTCTTTGCCTCATAACTTTCGTTACCCGTTGTAATCTTAGCATATATCTTCTCTTTCTTGAGAGAGTCGGGATAATCAATATAGGTAGCGAAGATGGTACCACTATCGGTATGCATGTGCATGTAGTCGCCGACTAGTTTTTGGTCCTGATAATTGATCTGACCATTGCCATACATCTTTACAAAGTTCCGCTTTGGAAGGATAACAATAGAGTCTTGACTCTCGAAGTCAAGTGGAGCTTTTAGATCACTTAATAAGCTACTATCGGCTGAGATAGTATCCGCCATAACCAGTGTATCCTTCTTCAGAGAATCTACAATAGCTACACTATCGACGGCTTGGATAAAGGGGATAGAAAAAGGGGCACCTAGCTCTCCTCGACTTGCTCTCGCTCTCGGAGAGATCATCCAGGAGAATAAGATATACCCTACCAGTATAAAGATAAAAAAAGGGAAGCCCTTACGTTTCACTACAATCTGCTACCAAACTAACTAAACTAGGGACAAAGATAATAAAATGTGGGGAATAGCACCATGAGCTTTCCCCACATTTCTATCATAAATAGAGTGCCCCTACACTATCACTGGTAAATCTCTTGAAAGCTGTTGGGAGATACTGGACAAGCGCACTAGCTGTTAGCGACTCTTCACAATAATCGGCAGCGAAGTTCTCGGCAGCAAAACCATGTAAGAATGCTCCAGCAGCACAAGCAATCATTTGCCCTTGCTTCTTGCCCATGAGCGCTAAGATTATGCCAGTGAGTACATCTCCGCTTCCAGCCGTAGCCAGACCAGGATTGCCTGTGAGATTAAATACAACCTGACCAGTTGGTAATGCCGTAGCGGTATATGCCCCTTTGAGAAGGATATAAAGACCTCTTTCCTCGGCTGCAGTACGTAGCTTCTCTATCCTCTCTCGGCTATTCTTGGAAGGACCGAAAAGGCGATCGAACTCGCCTACATGAGGTGTAAGGATTGAACCTTTAGGGACCATATCAAGTAATCTTCCCTCGTCATCAGCCAGCAATGCCAGTGCATCGGCATCTAATAACAAAGGCAGCTTGTAACTACTCAAGAGCTGCTCGAGTGCTAATCTTGTTTCGGTAGACCGCCCAATACCAGGACCGACCGCAATCGCAGTATAATCGGCAAGAGGAAGAGAGGCCGATGAGAAGCTTTCCTCAGAAGGATCCTCCGAAACGAGTGCCTCGGGCAAAGAAGTATGTATGATAAAATTCGTCCCCATTGGCACACGAAGCGTCAGATGCCCTGCACCCGAAACCATAGCAGCCTTACCCGCAAGCAAAGCAGCGCCCATCATACCTCTGGAACCAGCAATCAGTAAGTCCCTGCCATAATCATACTTATTGCTAAACCGTCTCCGCATGGGGAGTACACTCTCCATGGACTGAGTGTCAAAGATCATATAAGTGGCATCACTCTTACTTTGAGGCGTATAGAAACTAGGCTGGAGCACACGCCAGCGTCCTACGTATGGTTCGTATTCGGGGAAGAAAAAGAGAAGTCGAGGGCTATAAAATGTATAGGTAGCATCTGCCCTAAATATTTTCGTGTAGTCTATCAGTTCATCAGATACATCAGACATACCAGAAGGTATTTCCAAAGCAATCTTTATCGCTTTGATGCCATTGAGGTACTTAACGACATTATTCAGAGATGGATTTGGTTCTACTCCCTGTATCCCATCGATAAGCAGATCTGTTTCATCAATAGTAGGAGGGTTAAACGAATTGGTAGTTACCTCTATCAGCCTGTCAGATTCCTCCAAAAAGTCATCACGCTCCATAGCGACCTCTGTAGGCAAATTACCCGAAGGATTAAGCAGAACTACCTCTATATCGTACTGCATTCCTAGAAGGGATTGCGCCACTTTGATAGCCAGAGCACCCTTCTCATTAGGTCCAGCAAAGACCACAGCTCTCCTATTGAGGAGGAAGTCTTGCTTAATCCGATTACAGACAGCAATACTCTTGTGCGCGATTAGCTCTGAAACCCCTTCCCAATCACTTCTCTCATCCACTAGCTGAGCTTCAAGCTCAACGACTTCCCTACTATTAAATATTTTCTGCATCTTACTCTACACAAACAAGTTCTTTTACCTCTTGCAATACTCCACCCCACTCTTCGGTCGCAGGAAGAAAACCTTCCTCGATAAGCCGATCTCGCATAACTCTAATGGACTCAAAGGCGCCATCAAGACGCACTATATCCTCTCTACTACCACAACATGGTAGATGATGACAACCTTTGCTATCTACCCTCGTCAATAAAGAACCGAAAGTATAAGGATACCTAGTAGAGTGGTGATACCTTGCCGTTGGGACTATAAACGGATGCTCATCCGTTGCCATCAGTATCCTCAAACAATGGATCGCAGGACTTTGGTAAGCGGTTTGCCCCCTTTGCTTATAAATACCGATACCCGACCTACGAACCTCCGATACTATTGTCTCCTTCTCACCGCTTGATAAGTTAAGAAGTTCCCCCTTAATGCGCGCCATATCAAGCATGGGAGCCATTAATGTATCGTGACTACCTAAAGTGTAGACAGATTCTAAATCATCTTCCTTTACCATGTATCGCCGTTTAAGAGTCCTGCGAAACCGCTCAGTATCCAGAGCAGAAAGGCTCATCACCTTCTCAGGATGGAGTTCACTATGTACAAGGAGCATAAGCCCCATAAGATCTGAAGGATTACTGACGCACACAACCCGAGTAACCTTATCCTTAACATTCGCAATAGCACGTCCGGCTTCTAAAGCGAAAGGCGCATTCTGCAATAACATCTCCTCTCTTGTCTTTGCACCTCCTGGCACACTTTTAGCGAAAAGGATATAGCCACCATTAGCGACTGCCTCAGGAATAGACAAGGACAAGTCTATCTGAATATCCCCGAAGCCAGACTCTTCTATCTCATCCTTCAGTCCCTGCAAGCGCTCCATACTACTGCCACACAAAACAATATGGGGGCTAAATCTCTCTAAAAGAGCATAGAAAGTCATCTCACTAGCAAGACGACCCGTAGCACCAAGAACAACCAATGGTTGATCAGTAACGAAAGTTGGAATACTCATCATAGTAAAAAACACAAAAAGGCGACCTAAGAGAAACATCCCTCAGGCGCCAATTCTGCCATAGTCAATACCCGAAGAAGTTATTACTTCTCAGTACTAGAAGGTAGTGAGTTGAGCTTCTTATCCAAGAAGATATGAATAAGGAAACCAAAAACTACTAGGAGCAGACCAATAATAAGCCCCGTATTAGACTGGTTACTACCTGCAAAACCGATATAGATAAGCAAAATAGCGCCAATCAATTGTACTAAGACACCAAGATAGGTTATACCCTTCATAAGATTATATCTCTATATTAAATTAAAAATATCATAGTTGCAATACAGCTTAACTGTACTATGGTGACCCAGAAGGGATTCAAACCCCCGACCTTCAGAACCGGAATCTGACGCTCTATTCAGCTGAGCTACTGGGCCTTCAAACACGGAAGGGATTACTATCCACTATCCAAAGCCTCACTCACACAAAGGTAACAAAAGATTTTGAGATACGCACCTACTTCAAAGCAATAATCACAGCA